>JABGTH010000113.1 GCA_018647275.1 Paracoccaceae bacterium | reverse complement strand
CTCTGGAGGTGCATGGCGGTGCAGATGCAAAACACCATTTGCGACAAACGTCGCAACGCCCAGCACCAAACCGTTCGACGCAGTCTTGTCGCCCGAGATGAGCGTTTGCCATGTCACATCCCCAAAAACGGGATCAAACCCGCCTTCAATTGGTTGATCGTCCAATGCGACCACAAATGGCGTCGGAGTGTCGTTGGCGGCTTGTGGTACGGCGAGCGCATCGTCAAGAAGATCATTCAATGAAGATAGGGGCATGAGGGTTTTCCCGAAGATAGGTGTTGTTCTTGTTGCCCGACGATATTCACCACTTGTGAAAAAAATAAAAACGATAAAATATAGAAGCTATAGGCAAATAAATTTGGTGATAAACGGTGCTGGAAAAACAGATCAACCTTACATGGCTCCGCACGTTTGAAGCCGCGGCCCGGCATCTAAATTTCACCGAAACAGCGGCGGAACTTGGACTGACGCAAACAGCCGTCAGCCTTCATATCAGATCACTGGAAGGCCGGTTGGGAAATCGCTTGTTCCATAGACGCGCGCGGCATCTGTCCTTGACAGAAATTGGTCAGGCCTATGTGCCGACGGTGCGGCAATCTTTGTCAGACATCGCTCTCGCCACAACCAGTCTTTTTGGTACGACGACAAGTCGAATGGTCACGCTGAAGGCGCCCATATCGACATCCGCCCTCTTTCTCGCCCCGCGGCTCCCTAAATTCAGGGCGTTGCACCCGGACATTGAACTGCGCCTGGTGTCCAATATTTGGACGGATTCAACCGGATTCGATGACGTTGATGTCGAGTTGCGTGTTGGACGCGGAGATTGGACAGATGTCGCGTCTGAAAAGCTATCGGACGAAACCATTGTTCCGATATGCGGTGTTGGTTCGAACAATGGCGCCAACAAAACAATGGAGATTTTGGCAGGGCCGCTGATCCACGTTTTGGGACAAGAAGCCGATTGGGGGCGTTACTTCGCAGCCAAAGACATTGCCATGCCAACGGGGATTTCAGAGTACTTCGTCGATACAATGACAGCAGCAATTGAGCTGGCTGCAACAGGCGGTGGATACGCTGTGATAATGACACAGTTGGTTGAAATGGCGAACGCAACAAACGAAAGGGTTTCAGTGGCCGGTGCCGAAGTCCCAATCCCGAATGGCTACTACCTGATGCGACCACGCTCGAAACGTTCCAAAAGACCCGAGGTGCAGCTGTTTGAAGATTGGCTGTTTGAAGAATTTTCAGGCGGAAGCTGAACCATTGCTAAGATAGGACTGGTTCAGGTCTGCTCGGGTCGCGTTTGAACAAGTAACTTCTTAGTCGCTGGCCAATTGTATTCCTCAAAACGATAGTAAGGGAACACAACAGATGAACCAGTACACGTCCGGCTTTGGGTTTCCCCAAGATGTGATATTTGATGATGCGCGCGCACGGCGGGTTCTCAGTCAAAAGTGGTTTTTTGTAGGGACCCGCGGGGATGTGCCCGAGCCTCGCAACTATTTCAATTTCCAGCTTTTTGACGACCAGTATTTCCTGTTGCACGGTACAGATGGCGTGATCCGCTGCATGGTGAACAGGTGCCAACATCAAAGTGCGCGGCTGTTGAAACAAGATACCGGAAAATGTCCCGCGAGCATAATTTGCCCAAACCACCAGTGGGCTTACAACCTGAACGACGGCACGCTGCGCAACGCGCCAGGATTTGGAAAAGAGTTCCCAACATCAGCCGAAGGTGTGTCTCGCGGCTTGCAGCAAGTCCCTGTGGTCGAAATATCAGGCATGATTTTTGCCTGCCTTAGCGATAATCCAGACTACAGCGATATGGATGAAATAGTCAAAATTATCGCTCCCTACACAGATCCGTTCGGGTTCGAAAAGGGTGGATATAAACTGGCACATCACCACCGCGAAATCATTGATGCCAATTGGCTGATGGTCATGATTAACAACCGTGAATGCTGCCATTGCACCAACAACCACAAAGGTTTGACGCAACTCTTTGATCCCTCCAGCTTTAACGGCGCTGAAACGCCTGCCTACAAAGTGCTGTTTGATCGTGCGGTGCAGCGATGGGAAGGGTTGGGCCTTACGTGGCAAGAAAAGGCTTTTACGCTAAATGACAGTGCCCGGATCGCGCGATACCCAATGTATGAAAACTACAAATCCATCACATTTGACGGCGCACCAGCGTCTAAAAAACTTATTGGACCGTTTGAAGATTATGATCCAAGTACATTGTCTATGTGGTTCAATCCAAATGCATGGATCCACTTCACGTCAGATCACATTGCGACGAATTGGGTCTTGCCGCTGGGGCCAGAGAAATGCGCACTCTATTCCAGTTGGATCGTGCGCGATGATGCCGTTGAGGGCGAGGACTATGACGTCGCGCATCTGACAAATGTTTGGAAAGTCACAAATGCCGAGGATGTTGGATTGTGCATGTCCATGACATCAGGCGCGCGATCAACGCATTATAAACCGGGGCCCTTCGCAGCTGACGAACAGCACTGCAAACAATTCTGCGATTGGTACATGAAGTACTCGGCATAAGTGTCGTCCGTTGCATAGGCGAGCTCTGGCAGAGACTTTCGCCAAGACCTGTATGTCCCCGCGAGGTGTTATTCACTGGTCACTGAGCGGCACGCTTGGCGGTTGGCAGACCATGGGTCGCCCGAAACCGTCATCAACGTCGTTTTTTCAACAGACGGCTATTGATGATTGTCCAATCGTTGCAAGATGGATCAAGAAGCCGTTTATCAAAGCCTGTTGCGTACTACGCAAACCGCTTACGCCGAAAATCCCGAGATGACGGGTTTTACGCCGTTTCCCGATGATATCGGACGCCAAGCCGTCACGCCATTTCACAGCACGTGCTGCGATGTCTTTTGCGAGGACAAAAAATTGGTTTCTCAAAGGTACGCGGTGCTTCAGGATGCCATTCGCGCTGCAAGCAACGCGGTCCATTGGCGCGAAACCTACAAAGACACGGAAATTGGTGCCGACTTCATGGACCGTTTCGCGTGCTACTGCATCATTGGCGAAAACGCCCCGTTCATGTCTGCGGCGATACGGCTTTTCATGGTCTATATGCCGTGTCACTTTTATTATCCTTGGCACCAACATCCTGCCGAAGAGATGTACATGGTTGTGTCCGGTAACGGGGTGTTCAAACGCAAAGGCTGCCCCGATGAAAGGCTCACCGAAGGCTGCACATCGTTTCACGAAAGCAATCAACCGCATGCGTTGGAAACCTTGGATGATCCGGTGCTTTGCCTCGTCGCGTGGCGCGATGATTTTGAAATGCCACCTGTTTTGACCCCACCATCAGAAATGTCCTGAGGTTGCCATGACACACGACGCTGACCCAAAGCCGATAAGCAAAGAGTGGCACTATCATCCAGATCTTCCACTTGCGGACCCGTCAATTTTCAAATGGCCGCCTGATCCACGCTTCCTTGGCCGGTGGGTGTTGCGCAACTGGCTGACATTAAGCGAACGGGTGATGATGGTCGTCTTGGCGACGCTGAGCTGGTTGTTCCTGTATCCGTCGCTTGAAACAGCCAAGACGTTCGCGTTTGACTGGGTCTTTCAGGTTTGGCTGGTGAATTTGGCCCTGATGATTTGCATCGCAGGCGGGTTGCATTGGTTCTTTTACGTGCGCCGGGGGCAAGGCAAAGCGCTGAAGTTCGATCACCGAGAACCGGCAAAAGGTAACAGCCTTTGGAATTTCTCTAACCAAGTGCATGACAACATGTTCTGGTCGCTTGGCAGCGGCGTGCTGCTAGTCACGGTGTTTCAGGTTTTGGTTATGTGGCTGATGGCGAATGGCTATGTTCCAACCATAAGCCTAACATCAAACCCATTTCTGTTCACCGCGGGATTGGTGCTGTTGCCGATCTGGTCCGCGTTCCATTTCTATTGGGTCCACCGGCTGTTACATGTGCCGATCCTGTATAAACGGGTCCATGCGCTGCACCATCGCAACGTGAATATCGGCCCGTGGTCTGGCCTGTCGATGCACCCCGTCGAGCATTTGCTTTATCTATCATCGCTGTTGATCCATTGCGTGATCCCAAGCCACCCGATCCATCTTTTCTTCCATGTGATCTATCTGGGCCCCGGCGCTGCGATGACGCACACGGGCTACGAAGACCTGTTGATCAAAGATAAGCGCAAGCTGGCGTTGGGGACGTTTTATCATCAACTCCATCACCGCTATTACGAATGCAATTACGGCAATCAGGAGATGCCGTGGGACCGTTGGTTCGGGACATTCCATGATGGCAGTGACGCCGGCACGAAAGAGACACGAAGCCGCAAGAAAGACATGCATTCCGGTGTTTAATGCGATGCAGGGTGCTGTCAGACTAATGATTGCAAGCATCAGATTAATAGGGGGCAATCAAAATTTATGCGCTCAATAATTGACGCCACTCAGCCAGAGCAGCGGCACGGTTCAGCTTGAAATTGATGCGTGAATAGAG
>JABGTH010000300.1 GCA_018647275.1 Paracoccaceae bacterium | reverse complement strand
CGACTATTAATGCCAGATGCTTTGACTATGAATTCTTCAGATGAATGTGACTGCGGTGCGACGTCACCTGATTTAATTTGACCTGCGTGTTCGAGGTTGAATTTGTCCACATATGCGTTGAACGACTTCACCAACTCGGCGTTGCTGATTGTATTTTCAGGGGTGAAAACCCCAGTGCCGGTGATTGCTGGTGTGTACATATTCTGACCTCTCTCAGTTGACTGAGTTGGTCAAAAATTGGCGTCAAGGTCAACACAGGACGCTAGGTTAACCTAGGGTAATAGTTGTGCTGTGGTGGCTAAAAGGCGGCAAAAATGCACAGTTCACCCATTGATCTGCACATTTAGTGTACACGAAAAATCAGAGCTTTAGCTGGATTTGGATCAAGCTGCACAATTTCCACCTCAATCTGTACAGTCTAATCACCTTTGCAAATCACAGGCCCAAATTTGGTTAACGCGTGTTCAAACGAACGGCACGAAGGGCACACCACAGGCGGTGAGTGACATGAAAATAAGCAGTGTAATACATATACGCATTTGGGATTAACCTTTTGTTAGGATTTAGGCGGAGGTGCCCAATTTATCAGACTATCTCGGAACAAGTCAAAGTATTGTAGGCGGGTTTGGCATAAAAAAGCCGCGGTGACTGAATGTCAGCGCGACTTTGAAAATTTGGTCGTCGGCTATTTAGCCCTGCAGGGATTTAACAACCAAATCGCCTTCTGCTTGCGCCTTGATCGCGAGTGCAGCCGCGTGGCTGCCTGCTGCGGTCGTGTAGTATGGGATTTTGTCATATAGTGCGATTGAGCGAATTGATTTGGAATCTTCAACCGCTTGTGCGCCTTCCGTTGTGTTCATTACGAGGTGAATCTTCTCGTCCTTCATCAAGTCAGTGATGTCTGGACGGCCCTCATAGACCTTGTTGGCTGGCCCACATGGGATATCGTTTTCAAGGAGCCACTTTGCAGTGCCTTTGGTGCCAACGAATGTGAAACCAAGTTCTGTCAGAACAGTTGCGGCCTCTAGCATATGTGCCGTTTTGTCTGCGTCTTTGATTGAGATGAACACGCAACCCGAAGATGGCAGAGTCACGCCAGCGCCCATTTGTGCCTTCAAGAATGCACGTGGGAAATCGCGGTCCCAGCCCATGACTTCACCGGTCGAGCGCATTTCTGGCCCAAGGATTGTGTCCACACCTGGGAAGCGGGCAAAGGGCAATACAGCTTCTTTGACCGAGAACCATGGCATGTCTGGATCAGCCAATGTCATTGGATCGCTCAATGGAATGGTTTCGCTGTAATCTGCGTTTTCGCGATATGGCGCGCGAAGCGGGAAGTTGGATAATGGTTCGCCCGCCATAACCCGCGCGGCGATAGACGCGATGGCGCTGTCTGTTGCTTTGGCAACGAACGGCACTGTACGCGAGGCGCGTGGGTTTACTTCGATCAGGTAAATTTCGTCTTCACCTTGTTCGTTGGCTTTGACTGCGAACTGAATGTTCATCAAGCCAACAACGTTTAGACCGTGTGCAAGTGCTTTGGTCTGTACTTTGATTTCGTCGATGATCTCTTTGCTCAGGGAATAGGGTGGCAAGGAACATGCGCTGTCACCTGAGTGAACGCCTGCTTCTTCGATGTGCTGCATGATGCCTGCTACGTGCACATCTTTGCCGTCGCTTATCGCATCAACGTCAAGTTCGACTGCCCCAGATAGGTAATGATCTAGAAGAACAGGGCTGTCGCCGGACACAACAACCGCTTCAGAGATGTAGCGTTCAAGCTGCGCCTGATCGCGTACGATTTCCATCGCGCGACCACCTAGAACGTAAGATGGGCGGATAACCAATGGGAAGCCAATGTCGCCTGCGATCGCGAGGGCTTCTTCGTCAGAGTGGGCCAAGCCGTTGTGTGGCTGTTTCAGGCCAAGATTTTGAACTAATTCTTGGAAACGCTCACGGTCTTCGGCCAAGTCGATGGCGTCTGGTGTGGTGCCAAGGATTGGGATGCCTTCATCCTCAAGCGCCTGTGCTATTTTCAATGGTGTTTGGCCGCCGAACTGAACGATCACACCGTGCAGCGTGCCGTTTTCTTGCTCTTTGGACAGGATTTCCATCACGTGTTCAAATGTCACCGGTTCAAAGTACAGGCGATCAGATGTGTCGTAATCCGTTGAAACTGTTTCAGGGTTACAGTTGATCATAATGGTTTCATAGCCAGCGTCTGTCAGCGCAAAGCAGGCGTGGCAGCAGCAGTAGTCAAACTCGATACCTTGGCCGATGCGGTTTGGCCCGCCACCCAAGATGACCACTTTGTTGCGGTCAGATGGACGTGCTTCGCATTCTACTTCGCCCATCATTGGGGTTTCGTAGGTGGAGTACATGTACGGCGTTTGCGCTTCAAACTCAGCGGCACAGGTATCGATGCGTTTGAAGCTAGCCTTAACGCCAAGATTGCGACGTGCGCGGCGTACGTTGTCCTCGGAGCGGCCCGTCAGGTTGCCAAGGCGCGCGTCGGTAAAGCCCATCATCTTGAGGTGGCGGATGCCTTCTTCGGTTAATGGTAGGCCGTTCTTGCGCACGTCTTCTTCGGTTTCAACGATCTCGCGGATGCGGGCGAGGAACCAAGGATCAAACATTGTAATGCCGTGGATTTCGTCGTCGGTTAGGCCGTGACGCATGGCTTGCGCAATGGTGCGCATACGGTCTGGGGTGGTCATGCTGATGGCTTTGATCACCGCCGCTTTGTCAGGCGCGCCCGGAATTTCAACTTCGTCAAAGCCGGTTAGGCCAGATTCCATAGAGGCTAGGGCCTTTTGCAAGCTTTCGTGGATCGTGCGGCCAATCGCCATGGTTTCGCCAACCGATTTCATTGCGGTTGTGAGATAGGGTTCTGAGCCCGGGAATTTTTCGAATGCGAATTTTGGGATCTTGGTGACGACGTAATCGATTGTTGGCTCGAATGACGCTGGTGTCACGCCAGTGATGTCGTTGTCGAGTTCGTCCAATGTAAATCCCACAGCCAGTTTCGCCGCGATCTTGGCAATCGGGAAACCTGTCGCCTTGGATGCTAGCGCGGAAGAGCGTGACACACGTGGGTTCATTTCAATCACAACCATGCGGCCATCGGCAGGGTTCATCGCCCATTGTACGTTTGAACCGCCCGTTTCCACGCCAATTTCGCGCAAAACCGCGATAGAGTGGTTGCGCATGATTTGGTATTCTTTGTCGGTCAATGTCAGTGCTGGGGCCACAGTGATGGAATCACCTGTGTGCACACCCATTGGATCGATGTTTTCGATGGCGCAAACGATGATGGCGTTGTCAGCAGTGTCGCGGACCACTTCCATTTCGAACTCTTTCCAGCCAATCAGGGACTCGTCCACAAGGATCTGACCTACAGGGGATGCGTCCATACCAGTGCGGCAGAAGTGTTCGTAATCTTCGCGGTTGTAGGCGATGCCGCCGCCTGTGCCGCCCATGGTAAACGCAGGGCGAATGATGGCCGGCAGGCCGACATAATCAAGTGTATCAACGGCCAAAGCAACGCCCGCAGCAAGGTCCTTTTTGCCGTCGTCACCGATTGGAGCAGTGACGATTGTAGCTTTGGGATTTTCGATGCCAAGGCGGTCCATGGCTTCGCGGAATAACTGGCGATCTTCTGCCATTTCAATGGCTTCGCGTTTCGCGCCGATCATTTCGACGTTGAATTTTTTCAAGATGCCCATTTCCTCAAGCGCAAGCGAGGTGTTTAGGCCGGTCTGTCCGCCCATTGTTGGCAACAATGCATCTGGGCGTTCTTTTTCGATGATCTTAGCAACAACTTCGGGGGTGATCGGTTCGATGTAGGTTGCGTCTGCCAAGCCCGGATCGGTCATGATGGTCGCTGGATTCGAGTTAACGAGGATGATGCGATAACCCTCTTCGCGAAGAGCCTTACAGGCCTGTGCACCAGAGTAGTCAAATTCGCAGGCCTGCCCGATCACAATAGGCCCCGCACCAATGATCATGATCGACTTAATATCAGTTCTCTTTGGCATGGCGGCAGCCCCTTATATGTTCGGTTGGTTACGGCTTACCCGATGCGCCGCAAATTGTCGTGGGTTATAGGCTTGGGGACAGCAGGTGCAAGGGTTGATGCACTTTTTGAGATACATTTGACGGTGTTTTTCGGCCGTTTTTGTAGCGGACCGCTTAACTGTCCATAGAGCGCCTGCCTCTTCGCCCGTTTATGCTCAAAATTAGGCCTGTGTTGAGACCGCATCAAGGTATGTGCGCACGGCTGCTTCAAAGGCGCGGGGGCGTTCAGAATGAAGCCAATGACCAGTTTCTGGAATTTTCGCAAAGCGGGCATGTGGGAACAGCGGCTTGATAATTGGACGGTGGTCATGAGTAACATAATCAGATTCTGCGCCCGACAAGAACAAGGTTGGTCCATCATATGACCCAGTTAGCGTTGGAAAGGATAGGATTTTATCCATGTCATCGGCCAGCGCATCAAAATTCAGTTTCCAATTTTTTGTTGATATATCAAGTGATTGAGTAAAAAAAGATTGCAGTTCAGTACCCACGCCTTGTGCCTCAAGTTGCGCACTTGCGTCTGATCGGCGCGAGACGGTGCTGAGATTTACTGCGCGCATTGCATCAAGGAAATGCCCCTGAGAATGGGCATAGGATACGGGCGCAATGTCGCCGCTGATCAGACTGCGCACCAATTCTGGGCGGGTCAGGGCTAAAGCCATCGATGCTTTGCCGCCCATCGAGTGGCCAAGCACATCAACAGGAGCACCGATGTGTTCGATGACTTCGGCCAGATCATTGGCCAT
>JABGTH010000298.1 GCA_018647275.1 Paracoccaceae bacterium | reverse complement strand
GTTGATTGCGGCCGCTTATTTAGCTTTGTCTGGCGGGAACGTGGCCACCGAGCGGGCTTTCATTATGGTGGCTGTCGCTTTGATAGCTATCATGTTGAACCGACGGGCCATCAGCCTTCGCGCGGTGGCGATTGCTGCGACTATCGTGTTGGTGTTGCGCCCTGAAGCGCTGCTTGGTCCTGGATTTCAAATGTCCTTTGCTGCCACCACAGGATTGGTCGCTGTTTTCGGATGGATGCTGGATGGTTCTGTTCAAGTTGGCCCAAAATGGGCGCAACCTTTTGTCGTGCTGGTGATTTCATCGGGCGTTGCTGGCCTTGCCACTGCACCAATTGGGGCCGCGCATTTCAATACAATTGCGCACTATGGATTGGTGGCAAATTTTCTGAGCGTTCCATTGATGGGATTGGTCATTATACCTTCCACTGTTTTTGCCGCCATCCTAGCCCCCTTTGGATTGGAAGAGGTTGGGTTATGGGCAATGGGATTTGGTTTGCGATGGATACTGCTGGTTGCGGGGTATGTTGCGGATTTTGAGGGGGCAAAGGGATATGTTGCGGGCCCTTCACCACTTGTCCTGCCGATGCTTTCAATTGGTGCGCTTTGGTTGATCCTGTGGCAAGGGCGGTTGCGCAATTTTGGTCCAATTATGATGGCCGCTAGTTTCATGATTTTGGCGCGCGATGACCGACCGCTGGTGTTGATTGGTGATAACGGATCATTGTTGGGGGTCATGACCGATCAAGTGCGCGCTCTTATCAAGGAAAAGGGGGCAGGGTTTGTTGCGCGAAATTGGTTGGAAAATGACGGTGATCCATCTTTGCAATTGGTCGCGGCCTCATTGTGGGGAGCAGGCATGAAGCGCACGAAGGTTGCCCAAGTAGGGGCGTATGAATTTGTACATTTGATCGGGAAAAAGGCGGTGTCTGAGTTTGACCGATGTCAATCGGATCAGATCGTCATTGCAAGTGTTGAGACCCAACGCGACTTCGGCAACTGTACGGTTCACGATCCAAAGATGTTGCGCAACAGTGGGTCAATTGGCTTGTACAAGCAGGGAGATGAAGCTGTGTTCATCACAGCCAGAGACATCAGTGGCGACCGCATTTGGTCAGCGTGGCCTAGCAAGCAACCATCAAAAAAGGCGGATCAAAAGACCCGCCCAATTCTTAAGTAATAGTATCGTTCAGTAGGTGCGGATTAAACCAACCAAGCGACCCTGAACCTTAACCTTGTCGTCGGTGAATACGCGTGGTGGATAGGCCGGATTGGCGGCTTCTAACGAGATCGAATTGCCACGCTTGATATAGCGTTTCAATGTTGCTTCGTGGTCTTCGACCAAGGCAACAACGATGTCGCCGTTATCAGCCACAGATGTCTCACGAATAACAACAACGTCACCGCTGTTGATACCGGCATCAATCATCGAGTCACCCTTGACCTCAAGGGCGTAATGGTTGCCAGCGCCGGATAACATTTGGCCTGGAACGGCGACTGAGTGTGACAACTGGTTGATCGCCTCAATCGGAACACCAGCAGCGATTTGACCCATCACTGGCAAATTGATTGCATGAACAGCTTCAACCGGCAGCGCAGAAGCAGGGGGCGGACTATCTGGACGATCGCCATCAATAACACGTGGTTTAAATCCACCTGCTTGAGAGGCCATGCTGTCAGGGAGTTTGACAATCTCAATCGCACGGGCACGGTGCGCAAGACGGCGAATAAACCCGCGTTCCTCCAGGGCTGTAATCAGGCGGTGGATGCCGGATTTAGACCGCAGGTCCAACGCTTCTTTCATTTCATCAAAGCTCGGTGGCACACCATCGCGTTGAACGCGGTTGTGAATAAATGACAGCAAATCCAGTTGTTTTTTAGTCAGCATGTGTAGCCCTCAGCCCAGTTGGTTTTGTTTTGTTCTACTCATGTTCTTGTTTTGTGTCAACTATTCCTTATATGTCCATCACGTTGACATACTCGCCAATGTTGCGAGCAGGATCATTGGGGGGACGTACAATCAAGACATTGGATTGGGACAGAACGCTTAAAAGAGAGCTGTCTTGTTTATCTGCACCGTGCACACCATTTGCGTCTGCAAACCCACGCAAGTAGTGTTCTCGTGGTCCATTCGCGCCGATTGGGGCGGATAGGGCTACACTTCGCTGCGGACTTGCGCTTTGGCC
>JABGTH010000236.1 GCA_018647275.1 Paracoccaceae bacterium | reverse complement strand
TTAAAACGTCATCGCACACGGCCTTCATTTCATCGCTTGTCAGTACACTATCACCGTTCAGATCACTATCTGACAAGGCTTACGGAATTGCAAAGGCAAGAGAAAATATCGCGAGAGCCAATTATTTTTCGATTTTCCGCCAACCAATAGTAAACAGAACCAAACCCAAAATGAGCAAAGACATCGATGTTGTGGCAAGTGCCAATGGTACAGGAAAAATAGGCGACAACAGACAAATGCCGCCAACTAAAATCGCTGAAACCAAGATGCGCCCAGTTTTAACAACGTCCGCCTGAACCAACTGGCCCAATAAATTTACAGAAAGTGCGCTATCACCCAAGGTTAGCCCCAATCAGAAACAGAATCTCTATCGTGGTTATTGCTTCTGCACAGTTAATAACCTCTTAATCATCTATAAATACCACCAAAGGTTGGGTGGTGGGCGAATTTACTCGCGTATCAAGTGAGCGACGAAAAAACCATCTGCCAAATCAGACACATTGAAACGGGTCTGCTTCACACATTTCCAACCTGGATGGCGCTCAAGAAACGCAGAAACGCGGTCCTCATTCTCTCGCTGAAAAACAGAACAGGTACCAAACACGAGCGTCCCGTTTTGAGACACATATTGTACGGTTTCGTCCAATATATCGTCTTGCAGCACTGTCAGTTCCGTCAGGCGTTCCTCAGTCAAGGCCCACTTCCCCTCCGGACTACGACGCCATGCGCCACTTCCTGAACAAGGCGCATCAACCAAGACCACGTCGAACAAACCCTCAGCTTCGATCATATCAGTAGCAAGAAGCTTTATGCTTGTTCCTGCCCGCTCAGCGCGCGCAGGGATATCCATCATACGATCAAAGTTGATATCATGCGCGATCACTTGGTGCCCCTCCGCTGCAAGCGCCAGCGATTTACCGCCTCCACCTGCGCAGTAATCCAAAACTTGCACCGCTTCAGGAAGGTCAGCAACGATCGCTTGGCTCGACGCGTCTTGCAGTTCAACCCAACCTTCAAGATATGCAGGGCTGTTGCGCAGTTTGCGTTCGCCTGAAGTAATTGTTAGCGCTGTCGGGCAGACCGGATTGGCCTTTGTTTCAATACCGATCTCTGCCAAATCCGCGGTCGCCTGATTGACGTTGCATTTGCCAACATTGACCCGCAAAGTGATGGGCGCGCGCGATTGCAGCAGTGCCGCAGTTTCAGCAGCCGCTTCACCGAGAGACCGTTCAAATTCTGGCAAAATCCACTCTGGCATGTTCCAAACGTCTGCTTGTTCTGTCGGTGCCTGCCCTGCGACGTTTTCATCCTCGCTTAAGGGAGCTGGCGCATGGCCTTCACCATGGAACAACGCTTCAATGTCCATATCAAGGGCGCGCAAACGGCCAATCATGCGGCCACGCCCTGTTCCACTGCCCCCACGCACTGCATCTGCACGCCAGTTACGAACCGTATCAAACACGTGATCGCGAACCGCCGCACGGTCCTTAGACCCTGCAAAACGGCTACGACGCGCCCACGCGGTTAATGATTTTTCAACCGCTTGTCCGTCATGGATCATATCCAAGATTTCAATGGCTGCTGCCACGCGTGCGCCTGGTGTCATGATACGTTTCCTAAATATTGGCCGACGACGGCAAGAAAAATTGGATCAACCGATCCGGTAATTTGGACTTTCACGGGTAATACGCACATCATGGACGTGGCTTTCACTTAAACCAGCGCCTGTGATCTTCACAAAGTTACAGCCTTTGCGCATCTCAGCGATTGTCGCGTTGCCCGTGTAGCCCATGGAAGCACGTAGCCCGCCAACAAGTTGGTGGATAACAGCGCCTGCGCTGCCTTTATAGGGCACTTGACCTTCAATCCCTTCAGGAACCAACTTGTCACTCGCCGCATCCTTTTGGAAATACCGGTCAGCAGAACCACGCGCCATTGCGCCCAATGACCCCATGCCACGGTAGCTCTTAAAGCTACGGCCTTGGTAAAGGATTACATCGCCTGGTGACTCATCCGTACCGGCGATCATTGACCCAACCATGGCACATGAGGCACCCGCTGCAATCGCTTTGGCAAAATCACCCGAAAACTTGATACCACCGTCTGCAATCACTGGGATGTCGCCAGCCGCAGCCGCGCAATCCATAACAGCAGTCAATTGCGGAACACCCACACCTGCAACCATGCGTGTGGTACAGATCGAACCGGGTCCAACACCCACTTTGATCGCATCCGCACCGGCCTCGATCAAAGCACGGGTAGCCGCACCGGTCACAACATTGCCAACAACAATTTGAACATCGCTAGAGATAGTTTTGGCACGACGTACAGCCTCTGCAACTCCAGCAGAGTGACCATGGGCTGTGTCGATCACAACCATATCCACACCAGCCTCAACCAGCGCCATAGTCCGCTCAAATCCTGCGTCACCCACAGTTGATGCAGCAGAAACGCGCAATCGTCCCAACTCATCTTTACAGGCCGTCGGGTTCAAAACAGCTTGTTCAGTATCTTTTAACGTTAACAGGCCTGTCAGTTTGCCCGTTCCATCCGTAATTAACAGCTTCTCAATGCGACGCGCCTTCATCAGGCTAATTGCTTCTTCCCGATCAGCAGGTTCATGCAGAATCGCCAAGTTATCAGTACTCATCATGATAGAAACTGGAGTCGCATCATCATTGGCAAACCGCATGTCGCGATTGGTTACGATACCTACAACACGATCATTCTCGTCGACGACAGGGAAACCAGTTACGCGATAGCGTTCCTGCAAAGCTTTAGCATCTGCAAGCGTTTGATTGGCGCGCAATGTTATCGGGTTATAGACGATACCGCTCTCAAAACGCTTGACGCGGCGGACCTCACGGGCTTGCTCTTCAATCGAAAGATTGCGGTGAACAACACCAATCCCACCCGCTTGGGCCATAGCAATCGCCATACGTCCCTCGGTAACGGTATCCATGGCTGAACTCAGCAAAGGAATATTCATCGCTATCGATTTGGTCACAAATGTCCGCGTATCAGCCGTCGACGGCAACACATCGGACGCCCCCGGAACAAGCAAAACATCATCAAAGGTCAGAGCCTCACGAATCTCCATATCGCACCTCGCATGCAGAGTGTTCATTTGGCGGTTTCCTTTCTCATGGTTTTACTCAAATGAAAAGGGGAGATCGTAAAACCCTGCCTTCATCTTGCCCAATAGGCTCCCGCCGGAGGCTCCAAGCCTCTGAAAAATGCCCAAATGTCGAAAATGACGCGCACCGGACAGGTTTTGCCGCTCTTTGGCTTTCCCTTTGAAACCCCCGCACTATGCTATGTTCAAACACTGCAAAGGGCACGTAAATGAGCACTGATCCTCTCGTCGTTTTCACCCCATCGGGCAAACGCGGAAATTTCGCGGTTGGTACGCCAATTTTGACAGCAGCACGAAAGTTAGGCGTTGATTTGGACTCGGTCTGTGGAGGACGTGGCATTTGTTCTAAATGTCAGATCACACCCAGCTACGGCGAATTTTCCAAACACGGTGTAACGGTTCAAGATGGTGCTTTGAGTGGATGGAACAGTGTTGAGCAAAGATATCAGGATAAACGCGGCTTAATTGAGGGCCGTCGTTTGGGGTGCCAAGCGACTGTGCAAGGCGACATCGTGATCGATGTTCCACCAGAAAGCCAAGTGCACAAACAAGTTGTTCGCAAACGTGCTGAGGCGCGTGACATTGTAATGAACCCATCAACCAAATTGTATTACGTCGAAGTCCAAGAACCCGACATGCACGACCCTACGGGCGATCTTGAACGATTGCGCATAGCACTCAATGAGCAATGGCAGCTTGAGAATGTACACGCCGATCTGCATATCTTGCAAAAGATGCAGCCAATCCTGCGCAAAGGTGGGTGGAAAGTCACCTGTGCTGTGCACTTGGGTGATGATGAAAACGCGCCGCGCATTATGCACATATGGCCGGGCTATTATGAGGGTACGGTTTACGGCCTTGCTGTCGATCTGGGTTCTACCACGATTGCAGCGCACTTGTGTGATTTACAAACTGGTGAAGTTGTCGCCTCCTCTGGTGTCATGAACCCACAAATCCGCTTTGGCGAAGATTTAATGAGCCGCGTCAGCTATTCAATGATGAACGCCGGTGGTGCAGCAGAAATGACAGCAGCCGTGCGCGAGGGGATGAACGCCTTGTTTACCCAAGTCAGCACAGAGGCGGAAATCGACAAAGCTTTGATCGTAGACGCTGTGTTCGTCTGTAATCCAGTTATGCACCATCTGCTCCTTGGCATTGATCCCTTTGAATTGGGCCAAGCCCCCTTCGCACTGACCACATCGGATTCATTACGCCTGCGTGCTGATGACTTAGACCTAAACATCCATCCCTCTGCCCGCATTTACATCCTGCCGTGTATCGCAGGCCACGTTGGCGCGGATGCAGCCGCTGTGGCCCTCTCTGAGGCACCAGACAAGTCTAAAGACCTTGTTTTAGTTGTAGACGTAGGGACAAACGCTGAAATCCTATTGGGCAATAAAGAAAAGGTCCTTGCCTGCTCATCCCCGACAGGCCCCGCTTTTGAAGGTGCTCAAATTAGCTCAGGCCAACGCGCTGCACCCGGTGCGATAGAGCGAGTAGAAATTGATCCTGTCACTAAGGTTCCGCGTTTCCGTGTGATCGGGTCAGACATCTGGTCAGACGAGGACGGCTTCGATGAAGCCATCGCAGGTTCTGGCGTGACCGGCATCTGTGGTTCCGGCATTATCGAAATGGTCGCTGAAATGCGCCTTGCGGGCATTGTTGATGGACCCGGCCTGATCGGGTCACCAGCGCAAACTGGTTCTGCCAATTGCTTCTTGGACGGACGAACCTACTCATTCCTCGTCTATGATGCGACAGAAAACGGTGGACCAAAGTTAACAGTCACAAACCGCGATATCCGTGAAATTCAAATGGCCAAAGCAGCTCTTTACTCAGGTGCCCGTTTATTGATGGATAAATTCAATATCGACAAAGTGGACCGTGTGGTTCTGGCTGGCGCTTTTGGCGCGCATATTTCCCCCAAACATGCGATGGTTCTGGGTATGATCCCAGATGCGCCTTTGGACAAGGTGACATCCGCTGGCAACGCTGCAGGCACAGGGGCGCGTATTGCACTTCTAAATCGCGAAGCACGCACAGAGATCGAAGCGACTGTACGTGCCATTCACAAAATCGAAACGGCAATTGAGCCGCGTTTTCAAGAGCACTTTGTAAACGCCTCCGCGATCCCGAACTCTGCAGAACCGTTTCCGATCCTAAATTCAATCGTCACCATACCCGATGTGAACTTCAACACAGGCGGTGGAGACAAAGAAGGTGGTGGGCGCCGCAGACGACGCCGAGGATAGGTTGACCGCCCTATCCCAATCGCCTATCCCGACACCGAGTGGCGGGTATGGTGAAAAGGTATCACGGCAGCTTCCCAAGCTTTAGTTACGAGTTCGATTCTCGTTACCCGCTCCACTATCTTTATAGCGATCTGCAACGGAAAACTGCGCGTCCAAACTTTGGTCGCGCCGTTTCTCTTTTTTCGATTTGTTTTAACCCATTAGAACGTCGCCGAACTCATCCCTCAAGTTTCGCTTGAGGACCTTACCAGTCGCGTTGCGAGGCAAAACGTCAGTAAAGACAACACAATCAGGGATTTGCCACTTCGCAATCTTACCCTCAAATATTGCGAGCACGTCTGCCTCTGAAGGTGTTTCGCCTTCGACAACAACGGCGATCAAGATTGGGCGTTCATCCCATTTGGCATGGGTTGCTCCAATTACGGCAGCATCCGCAAGCTGTGGATGACCAATCGCTATATTTTCCAGATCAACAGACGAGATCCATTCCCCGCCCGACTTGATGATGTCCTTCGAACGGTCCTTGATACTAAGATATCCATCCGGATCTAGCGTCGCTACATCACCGGTATGAAACCAATCATCGGTCAAAGTTTCTTCACGAGTTTTCTGGAAATAACTGTCCAAAATCCAATGGCCACGCACCATCAAATTGCCTTGCGTTTGCGCATCGTTGGGCAACTCGCCCCCCTCTTCGTCAACAACCTTTAATTCGACGCCCCACATTGGGCGGCCTTGGTTTTCGCGAAGTTTATGTTGCTCTTCGATCGGTAAATCAAGGTGTTTGGCCAATGGCTGATTGGCGGAACCCAGCGGAGACATTTCCGTCATGCCCCATGCATGAATGGTTTCAACATCGTATTTCTCACGGAACGCCGTGATCATTGAAGGTGGGCAAGCAGAGCCACCAACAACGGTTCGCTTCAAGGACGCAAGTTGCGAGCCCGCTTTTTCCGCTTCACCTAGTAGACCCAACCAAATCGTCGGAACGCCTAGGGCGGTCGTAACGTTATACTTGTCTATCAAGGCTACCAGTGAAGCACCGTCTAAGCCAGGCCCCGGCATCACCATCCGCGCGCCAGTCATCGCACAGGCATAGGGCGTGCCCCATGCGTTGACGTGGAACATCGGCACAACCGGTAATACAACGTCCATTGCAGAATATCCGATACAGTCGGTCAAATTAGACGCCAAAGCATGCAATACCGTAGAGCGATGGGAATACAAAACTCCCTTTGGGTTTCCAGTGGTTCCTGAAGTATAACATAGACTTGAAGCCGTGTTTTCATCAAAATCAGGCCATACATATGCTGGATCACAATCCGCAATCAGCTCATCATAAAAAACCAAACCGTCGATAACTTCTGCGGCACTTTCATCGCGACCTTCCATCAAAACGATGTGCTCAAGGTTCGGTAGTTTGTCACGAATAGCAGCCACAAGCGGGATAAATGTACGGTCCACAAACAGCACTTTGTCATCCGCATGGTTCAAGATATAGACCAATTGTTCGGGAAAAAGACGCGGATTGATTGTGTGGCAAACAAAACCAGCACCTGAGACGCCGAAGTAAATTTCCAAATGTCGGCGATTGTTCCATGCGATCGTGCCACACCGGGCCTGTGGTTCCAGACCCAGCTTGGACAATGCGTGTCCAAGGCGGTGTGCATTGGCGCCAACTTGGCCCCAAGTGGTCTCCTCCACCCCGCCACCGGTGTTGACAGAATACACCTCAGTCCCCGTGTGATAACGGGCAGCATGATCCACTAGGGATTGTATTGTCAAAGCGGACGTCATCATTTGGCCAAGCATCGGCACCTCCATATTTGATATGTAAAGGCGCGTCATAGGCTGCGCGTCCTCTGATAAGAGAACCCTGCCAAGCGTGAAGTGATCTGGCAAGCCCTGCGCGCAAGGCTTGCCAAATTACGTTATGTAAAAGTGATTAAGCGCGATGGCGCTGTACGTAATCCACCAGACAGCGGGTCGATCCATCTTTATCATCGGCTGACTGCGTTCCAACGACTACTGGTTCAAGTGCTGTTGCCAGCTCTTTACCCAGTTCAACACCCCATTGGTCATAAGAATTCAGGCCCAAAATGACGCCTTCAACAAAGACACGGTGCTCATAGAGCGAGATGATCTGCCCCAAAACGAACGGATCCAGTTTTGGATACGCAATCGTCACCGACGGACGGTTGCCAGCAAAAACGCGATGTGCAGCTTGGCGTTCAAGCTCTTCACCTGTCAGGCCTTTGGCAGCCATGATTTCGCGTGCTTCATCCAAAGAACGACCACGCATCAATGCCTCTGATTGCGCGAAACAGTTCGCGACTAGCAATTGATGGTGATGCGCTAGGTCCGGTTCATGCCCTTCCGCCGCAACCATGAATTCACATGGAATGACGCGGGTGCCTTGGTGGATCAACTGATAAAATGCGTGTTGGCCATTCGTGCCAGGCTCACCCCAAACGACAGGACCACTGTGGCGCGGTAACTGCGTGCCATCTATTGCGACGCTCTTACCGTTGCTTTCCATCTCAAGCTGTTGGAAATACGCAGGAAGTAGGCCAAGGCGCTGGTCATATGGCAAAACAGCACGTGTCGCGTGGTCACAGATTTGGTTGTGCCAAATACCAACAAGCGCATGCATCAACGGCATGTTCTCTGCACCCTCGGCAGCACAGAAATGTGTGTCCATAGCTTGGCCACCACGCAAGAACGCTGTGAACGCTTCACGGCCGATGCCAATCATCAGGCTGAGGCCAATTGGGCCCCACATGGAATAGCGACCACCTACCCAGTCTTCAAAGCCAAAAACACGTTCAGCTGGAATACCAAAAGCAGCTGTGCGTTCCTCTGACGTGCTGAGGGCCGCAAACTGCTCGTCCGGTTTACCACCATTCTCAAGCATCCAAGCGCGCGCAGTACGGGCGTTTGTCATCGTCTCGATTGTGCCAAACGTTTTGGAGGCAACAATGACCAACGTTGTTTTTGCATCCAGACCGCGCAACGTGTCAGATACATCTGCGCCGTCTACGTTTGATACGAAATGAACGCGTGGACCATCGTGATATGGGCTCAGCGCCATAACCGCCATAGCTGGACCAAGGTCAGATCCACCGATACCGATGTTGATCAAGTCAGTGATTCCGCTTGATCGGACCAAATCAGCGTAATCACCCATGCGGTTCAAAGTTGCTTGCACCTCTGGCATGACATCAGCGCCGTCTACCAAAACCGGATCGCCATCAAGGTTGCGCAGTGCGGTGTGCAATACAGCTCGCCCTTCTGTCTCATTGATGGCAGCACCACCAAACATCGCAGCGCGACGTTCAGTTACATTAGCGGCGTCGGCCAATTCTAGTAACGCTGCCTTTGTAGCGCCATCAATGTTGGTTTTAGAGTAATCCAACAACATATCGCCAGCTGTGCATTGGAAAATATCGGCACGTGACGCGTCTGCTTTAAACAAACTAAGCATATGGCGATCGTTAATGCCAGTTTCCAAAGTTTCGAGTGCAGACCAAGCAGCGTTCATTTTATCCGTCATTTATATAGCCCAATGAATTGTTGCACCGTCCAAAACGGCCGCAACGGGTGCAACCTCTGGCAAAGATCCTTTAGCAACATCAAGTGCTGCACGTTTGTCGTCACCAAAGATGACGATGTGTTTAGAAATGGCACTGTTCAGAACCGGGGCGCTAAGTGTGACGCGCTGTTCTTGGCCTTCTGCCTGAATTGGCAATAATGCATCAGCATCCGCGCTCAATGCGGCATCCAAACCGTTCGCCTGCGGGAACAATGACGCGGTGTGCATGTCAGCCCCCATGCCCAATACCAAAACAGAAATGGGCCACTCGGACGTCAGCTTTTCTGACACATCCTTACAAGCGTCAGCTACATTAACATCAGGCACATAGAACGGCGTAAACTTTGCGGCCGCCGCGCGATTGACCAATAGGCGATCACGCAAAAGCTTTGCGTTTGAGCGGTCATTGTCGTCCGGCACCCAGCGTTCATCACTCAGCATGACATGCACGCGGTTCCATTCAATGTCAGCGGCACACAGAATATCAAAGATTGGGCCGGGCGTCGTACCGCCAGGAACAACAAATGAAACATTCTCTTGGGTCAAAAGTGCTGTCTTCAGATCGCCCACAATTTTCTGGGCAACTTCGATGATCAGCATTTCGCGGTCAGAATATTCTTGAAAACTCATGTTTTAATCGCTCTCCATGAACGGCCATCGCGGGCCAACATTGTTGCTGCATCCCCTGGTCCATCGCTTCCAGATTCATAGGATTTGGGCACATCGCCGCGCTCTGTCCAACCGTTGATGATTGGATCCGTCCACTCCCATGCAGCTTCTACTTCATCGCCGCGCATGAATAGAGTTTGGTTCCCACGGATAACATCCATGATCAGGCGTTCATAGGCATCTGGCGGATCGCCGCCTGCGTCGCCCAATGCTTCGGCAAAACTCATATCCAGCGGCACATCGATCAAACGCATACCGCCTGGGCCAGGTTCTTTAATCGTTACGCCAAGGGTAATGCCCTCGTTGGGCTGAAGACGAATGGACAGAACATTACGATGCCCCCCCTCGTCGTCATCAAAAATAGAGTGGTTAAGCTCCTTAAAGACAACGGTAATTTCGCTGGCGCGTTCCGCAAGTTTCTTACCAGTGCGCAGATAGAACGGTGTTCCTGCCCAACGCCAGTTGGAAATTCCAACCTTCATTGCCACATAACTTTCGGTTTTTGAGCGCGGATCATTCACACCCTCACGATAGCTTGGGTCCTCATCATCAGACAAATACTGACCACGCACGATGTGATGCGGTTCAACAGGATCAAGCGCGCGAATAACTTTTAGTTTTTCATCGCGCACGGCACCTGGCTCAAACTTGGCAGGCGGTTCCATCGCGATCAAGCAAAGCAACTGCATAAGATGGTTCTGCACCATGTCACGCATTGCACCTGATTTGTCGTAATATTCGCCACGCGTGCCGACACCAACGGTTTCAGCAACTGTGATTTGGATGTGATCGACGTATTGCGAATTCCACAGAGGTTCGAACAACATATTGCCAAAGCGAACAGCCATCAGGTTTTGGACAGTCTCTTTGCCCAAATAGTGATCGATGCGGTAAATTTGGTCCTCATTGAAGTGTTCAGCCAAAGAGGCATTCAACGTTTGAGCAGTGGCAAGGTCGCGGCCAAATGGCTTCTCAACAACGATACGGCTGGCTTTGTCCGACAGCCCATAGTGATGAAGACGTTCTGCCAAATCACCAAATAGACCTGGCGCGACAGAGAAGTAGAAAGCACGCACAAACTTACGCCCCTTAACCTTATCCGCCAACTCTTCCCAACCACCAACTCCGCGTGCATCGATTGGAACGTAGTCCAATTGTTGTAAAAACGCCGCTAATTTCTCAGCGTCGCTTGCAACTTTACCGCCAAATTCAGCAATCGCTTCTGCGACGAATTCGCGATACTTCGCGCCATCCATCTGGGAGCGAGCAGCTCCAACGACGCGGGATTCGGCAGGCATTTGACCTGCACAAAAGCGCCGGAACAAGCCCGGTAAAATTT
>JABGTH010000296.1 GCA_018647275.1 Paracoccaceae bacterium | reverse complement strand
GTTATGATCTATCAGCGTTGCTTGCAAAGAGTTTAGCGAAACATCTTGATTTGGCGTGGTACCCAGATGCGCTTCAGCGATTTAAGCGAACTCAAGCATTGTGCGGAATGGGGCATACCGAAAGATGTGCGCATTTGCGGGGTGTTATGAAGGTTCACACCTGTCGTAGGCGACGTATGATCGGGCGGTCTGTGCTTTTGATTGATGACGTCATGACTTCTGGTGCAACATTAGCTGCTGCAACAGAGGCGTGTTACGCTGGCGGAGCGGATCACGTATCTGTGCTAAGGCTAGCGCGTGCCGCAAAAGACGCCTAGATCAGGGTTAAGCGAAAATTATTGAAGGATCTGACCTATGAAAAAGGTTGAAATCTACACCTCTCCATTGTGCGGCTTTTGCCACCGTGCCAAAAGTCTGTTGAACCAAAAAGGCGTTGAGTTCGATGAAACCGACGTTTTGTCTAACCCCGACGAAAAGCCAACTATGATCAAACGTGCAAATGGTGCCCGCACTGTTCCGCAGATATTTATTGGTGACATCCACGTGGGTGGATGTGATGAATTGTTTGCGCTGGAACGCGCTGGCCATTTGGATGGCATGTTGGCTGCATAATGCGCGCTGCAATTATACAATCGAATGCATCAGACGATCCGTCTGAAAACCTGCTGCACGTCGTCAAATCGGTGCGGCAGGCCGCATCTAACGGTGCAAAATTTATCTTTACGCCTGAAGTGACCAACTGTGTTTCGACCAGCCGCGCCCGTCAGAATGATGTGCTGCGTCATCAAGACGATGATGAGACACTTAAAGAACTGAACAGTTTGGCACGTGAATTGTACATTTCAGTTTCGATTGGCTCTTTAGCAGTTAAAACCGATGATCCGGATGGGCGGTTTGCTAACCGCTCATTTTTGATCAACCCGTCGGGTCATATTGTCGGGCAATACGACAAGATTCATATGTTCGACGTACAGATTTCTGAAACCGAAACCTATCGTGAATCCGCAGGTTATCGGCCTGGCGACAGAGCAGTTGTTGCAGATACTGCGCTGGGAAAAATTGGGATGGCTATTTGCTATGACATGCGTTTCCCATTGCTTGCGAATGCGCTGGCGCAAGCGGGTGCGGAAATCTTGCTATATCCATCCGCGTTTTCACCGGTCACAGGTGTAGCTCACTGGCACAGCTTGTTGCGCGCGCGCGCGATCGAAACAGGCTGCTATGTAATTGCTGCTGCGCAAACGGGCACCCATCCAACGACAGGTTCGAAAGCGCGAACAACTTATGGGCATTCTCTTGTTGTTGACCCTTGGGGCGAGGTTGTCCTTGACGCAGGTGTCGATGCTGGCGTTTATGAATTTGATATTGAAATGGATATTGTAGCCAAAGCGCGGCAAAAAGTGCCGTCATTGTTGAACGCTAGATCGTTCTTGGCCCCTTAGTTAAAGTCGTAAGACATGAGCACGGATAAAAATGCACTTGCGATCTCGCTATTCAGTGAGATTTTAGCGGCGGATCAAAAGGTCCGTTACCGCCTTACAAGCGTGTTGCCCAAAGGGATGGAAATCTCGCATTTTTCAATCCTAAACCATTTGGCTTGGCACGAGGGCGAACGCAGCCCTGCGCAATTGGCTGAAACGTTCAATGTTACACGCGGTGCAATTACCAATACGCTAGGTAAGCTAGAGTGGGCAGGATACATACACATCCGTCCAGATTGGGACGATGCGCGCCGCAAAATGGTTGCGATCAGCACTGCAGGACGTCAAGCGCGTGATGAGGCGCTTAGCGCAATTTCCCCAATTGTTGATAACGTGATCGAACAACTGGGGGAGGAAGGCGTGCGCGCCACTCTGCCCATCCTACGCGAATTGCGAAAGCAGCTTTAGCTTGGTTTCGTGCTGGCAGTGACGTAGTTCACGCTAAGATCACGGTCAGACAAACGCCAACCCCATGTCAGTGGATTAAAAACAAATCCTTGGCGATCTACAGGGGTCATGCCCGATTTTTCTAGCAATCCAAATAGTTCATCAGGTGTGATGAACTTGTTCCACTCGTGGGTACCTTTAGGAAGCCAGCGCATAAAGTGCTCTGCGCCAATAATCGCAAACACATAAGATTTTGGATTGCGGTTTATGGTTGAACAAATGTGCAAACCGCCGGGCTTTAGTAGCTCCTGACAAGCTGCTAGATAAGCCCCTGGATCGGCGACGTGTTCAACAACTTCCATATTCATAACGACATCGAATCGCTCACCATCTGCAGCCATAGCTTCGGCTGTTGTGTGACGATAATCGATATTCAGACCAGATTGGGCAGCATGTGCTGCCGCAACGGGAATATTTCCAGCCGCCGCATCTACGCCAATGATTTCTGCCCCAAGACGCGCCATTGGTTCGGACAGCAAACCACCACCACAACCGATATCTAGAATGCGCAGCCCCTTAAAGGCGTCAGATGTTGATAGATCGCGATCAAATTCACCTGCAATTTGGCTAGTGATATAGTCAAGACGGCAAGGATTTAGCATGTGCAATGGTTTGAATTTCCCATTGGGATCCCACCATTCTGTGGCCATCGCTTCAAATTTAGCGACTTCTAATGGATCTACTGTCGTTTGAGGCGCTTGCATTTTGCTCTCCATCTGTTTTCTTGGCGTTGCTAGATTATATAGGGCTGTAATGGACAAACACACGGACCAAAAGCGCGCAGTGCAATATCTGTACCCGCCGATCGATCCATTCGATCAGCGGATGATGGATGTTGGGCAGGGTCACCGCATCTATGTAGAGCAATGTGGGAACCCAAATGGTGTTCCTGTTGTGGTGCTGCATGGTGGTCCGGGCGGTGGTTGTAGCCCTGCAATGCGTCGCTATTTTGATCCAGACATTTACCATATCATTTTGTTCGATCAGCGCGGTTGTGGTCGTTCACGCCCACACGCTTCGGTAGAAAACAACACTACATGGCATTTGGTTGATGACATCGAAGCGATCCGTGCTTCGCTGGATATTGATTCGTGGATTGTTTTTGGAGGCAGTTGGGGCGCGACATTGTCGTTGATTTACGCTCAGTCCCATCCCGACCGCACGATGCATTTGGTTCTTCGTGGTGTTTTTCTGATGACCCAAGCAGAGCTTGATTGGTTCTATGGCGGTGGTGCTGGGAAATTCTGGCCGGAAGTTTGGGACCGATTTGCAGATCTGATTCCAGTGGACGAACAAGACGATTTAATCGCTGCGTATGCGAAACGTTTATTTTGCGGTGATATGCAGACTGAATTGAAATATGCAAAAGCGTGGTCCTCATGGGAGAATGCGCTGGCCTCAATCAATTCAAACGGTAGTGGGGGTGAATCCCCAGGTGAATATGCGCGCGCTTTTGCGCGCCTTGAAAATCATTATTTCGTTAATGCAGGTTTCTTGGAGGCTGATGGTGAGATTTTGGTAAATATGGATCGCATTGCACATATTCCGGGTGTGATTGTTCAAGGGCGTTACGATATGATTTGCCCTCCACAAGCGGCGTATTCTATCGCTCAGGTTTGGCCAGCCTGTGAATTGGACATGATTCCAAACGCGGGGCACACGTTGTCTGAACCCGGAATTACGGCTGGTTTGGTGCGTGCGATGGATCGGATCGCAGCATCATGAATCGTATCGACCGCCGCGTTCTTTTCACATCCGGTGCGGCAGCGGCATTGCTGGCAGCGACGGGTGTGTCCGCACAGACAACGCCGCATCGTGGTGGTCGTTTACGCGCGGCTTTGTCCGGTGCAG
>JABGTH010000293.1 GCA_018647275.1 Paracoccaceae bacterium | reverse complement strand
CGGAACCGTATATTAACGATTTCCAAATAGGTGATCTGAACGCTTCATGTTGTCTTGCGCAGTTGGTTCAACGACCAAACAAGCGATCCCTCACCAAAAAACCTTCCAAAACCAATTTATAATCTCACATTCTGTTCTCAATATAAAGCTCTTTGAATCTAGTGATGGGGTTGACCTAGAGCGTTTGCTTGTCGACACTCACAACATCCTCAGTACGGGGACCAAACCAAAGCAGGAAAACCTGCAAAGATCAGTGCAGCAAACGAGTGCACGATTAAGCCACATATCTTTTTGTGGCGACAACAGAGAGGAAGACTATGACCTTTTTAACAAGCACCGGAAATCCGCTGCCACAACACGTCGTGGATTCAGCGAAAGCCGCTGGTGACTCAGAAGTGAGCCGCCGCGAATTTTTAGCTATCGCAAGTGCCTTTGGCGCGACTGCTGCAACTGCATATGGCATGTTGGGCATGGCGTCCCCTGCAATGGCTGCTGGCCACAAAATGGGCGGTACGCTGCGTTACCAAACAGAAGTACGCGGACTAAAAGATCCACGCACATATGACTGGTCCCAAATCGCCAACTTCTCACGCGGTTGGCTTGAGTATCTTGTTCACTACGAGAACGATGGTACCTTTGAGGGCCGCCTTCTAGAGAGCTGGGAAATCTCAGCCGACGCTAAAACCTATACATTGAACGTCCGCAAAGGCGTTAAATGGAATGACGGTTCTGACTTTACCGCTGAAGACGTGGCACGCAACATCACCGGCTGGTGTGACAAGAGCCTTGAAGGCAACTCGATGGCTGGTCGTTTCGCGACACTGATTGATGCGGACACTGAGCAAGCTCTTGAAGGCGCGATCGAAGTTGTTGATTCACACACCGTACGTTTGAACCTACCAGCGGCTGACATTTCGTTGATCCCAGGCATGGCAGACTATCCAGCGGCAATTGTTCCAGCGTCCTACACAGCTGAAACTGCGCTTAGCAACCCAGTTGGTACTGGCCCATACCTTCCAGAATCTTTGGAAGTTGGCGTTAAAGCTGTCTTGGTTCGCAACGAAAATCACGAATGGTGGAACGCTGGCAACGGCGCATACATGGATCGTATCGAATACATCGATTACGGCACTGATCCATCAGCATGGGTTGCGGCAGCAGAAGCTGACGAAATCGACATGACCTATGAGATGAACGGCGAATTTGTTGACATCTTTGATACGCTCGATGGCTGGAACACTAACGACGTTGTTACAGGTGCAACTGTTGTTGTGCGCCCAAACCAATTGGCCGAAGTTGATGGCAAGAAACCGTATGCGGACAAACGCGTTCGTCAGGCGATTGCTATGGCTGTCGACAACGAAATCTTGCTTGAGCTTGGTATTGCTGGTCGCGGCGTAACTGCCGAAAACCACCACGTTGGCCCTGTGCACCCTGAGTACGCAGAACTGCCACCACGCAAGTATGATCCAGTTGCGGCCAAGGCCCTGATGGATGAAGCAGGCATGGGCGACTATGAGCACGAGTTGATTTCGATCGATGACGCGTACCGCAAGGACACAACCGATGCTGTAGCTGCGCAATTGCGTGATGCCGGAATCAAAGTGAAGCGGACCATTCTACCGGGCTCTACGTTCTGGAATGACTGGGCGAAATATCCGTTCTCTTGCACCAACTGGAACCACCGTCCTTTGGGCGTTCAAGTTTGGGCTTTGGCTTATCGCTCTGATGAGGCATGGAACGAATTTGGTTGGTCCAACGCGGAGTTCGACGGCATCCTTGCTGAAGCCCTTGCAACCCCTGATCTAGAAGCACGTCGCGCACTGATGGCCAAAGGCCAAGCGATCGTTCAAGGTGAAGGCGTAACGATCCAGCCGTACTGGCGTTCCCTATACAACAACACCCGCGAAGGTATTGTTGGTGGTGACATGCACATCTCGTTCGAGTTCCGCCCGGAGCGCGTTGCTTGGACCTAAGATAGGGTAACGAGATTATAAGGGGGCTGCGTTTTCACGGCCCCCTTTTTTGTGGCTAAAGGATTGCTATTTTGGCGGAAGGGAAATGCAGGCGTTCAATTGTTATGGCGATCATGGCCCCGCGATCTGCGCCGTTTGAAACAGCATATTCAATCGATTG
>JABGTH010000206.1 GCA_018647275.1 Paracoccaceae bacterium | reverse complement strand
TTAATTAAGGCTCACGCCCGTGAAGGCCTATGGTTACAAACCGCTCCCGTGCCAGATATTGGCCCTGACGATGTGCTGATCCGCATCAACAAGACGGGCATTTGTGGCACAGACATCCATATCTTAAACTGGGATGATTGGGCCAAGAAGACCGTTCCAGTTCCATTGATCACAGGGCATGAGTTCGCGGGAGAAATCGTTGAGCTCGGGCGTAATGTTGAAGGATTAAACCTGGGGCAAAGGTGCAGTGGTGAGGGTCATTTGATTGGCAAACAGTCGCGCCAAAGTCGTGCTGGAAAATTTCATCTTGACCCAGAAACACGCGGCATTGGTGTGAACGAACAAGGCGCATTCGCTGAATATTTGCGTCTACCTTCCTTCAACGTAGTGCCTTTACCCGACGAGATCAGCGACGACACCGGTGCCATCCTTGATCCCTTAGGCAACGCCGTTCACACCGCCCTTTCGTTCGATCTTGTGGGGGAAGACGTGTTAATCACCGGTGCTGGCCCAATCGGCATTATGGCAGCGGCCGTTGCGCGGCGCGCAGGCGCGCGTAACGTGGTAATCACCGATATCAACCAAGATCGCCTCGATTTGGCCGCGAAGGTGGCGGATTTGACGCCCGTGAACGTTACAAAAACCGATCTGGCTGATGTACAGGCACAGCTAAAAATCATGCAGGGTTTCGATGTCGGCCTGGAAATGTCTGGTAACCAAGTAGCCCTAAATCAGATGGTTGAGGCCATGGTGATGGGCGGACGTATCGCGCTGCTTGGAATACCGCCGGGTAAAAGCCCCGTCGATTGGAGCCGAATAGTTTTTAAGGCGATTACCTTAAAGGGCATTTACGGGCGCGAGATTTTTGAGACGTGGTACAAGATGATCGCAATGTTGCAAAATGGGCTGGACGTGTCTGGCATTATTACACACCGCTTTGCGGTCAAGGACTACGCCGAAGGTTTCGCTGCAATGAAATCAGGGAAATCAGGGAAAGTCGTGTTAGATTGGAGAACGACCTAAATTTTATCAGATGAATATATCCACTGGTGGGCCTGAAAAGCCATCCCAAAGCAGCCGTTGAAATTGACTTCAACACTGGCAGCTTTGCCCGCAACGCTGAAATTCAAACTGAGACGCACCCCTTAAACATGCCAGACTTGCATTTGTTCTACTTATGTTCTATTAATGTCCTCAATGCCGGGAATAAAGGAACCAGTCATGCAACAACAAGCAACGCTACCGGGTATGTTTGCACCCGTTCAGGGCGTGCTTGCAATTGAACCTGCTGTTCCTGCCACAAAAAAACAAATCGCGTTTGCAAAATCCATAGCGAATAAAATGGGCGTCGCTTTGCCCTTATCCCTGTTTGCCAACCGCACCAGCCTGTCTGCGTGGATCGACAAACATAAGCCAAAGCTACCAACAGGTCAGTTCGCCAATTACCCCTCGTCCAAACAGGTGCAGTTTGCAGAACGCATTGCGCGGCTCAAACGGCGCGAGGTGCCACACGAATGCTTTCGTGACAAAACACTGATGTCGCGTTGGATTGACCGGAACAAACCACGTTGAGAGCGTTGGATTATCGCGCCTACAGCCCTATCTGTTGGGCATGAGTGAAGAAACCAAAGTGCTATATAACGCGCAGTGCCCCGTTTGCCGGTTTGAAATTGATCATTACCGCAGCTATGCGCAGAAATCAGACCTCGCTATCCGGTTTGACGATCTGAACAGTGATGCCTTATCGGCGTGGGATATCACCTCTGATCAGGCGGCACGCCGCCTTTATGTAGAACACAAGGATCAGCTGTATTCCGGCATTCCAGCATTCATCGTGTTGTGGCGCGAGATGCCACGCTATCGCGTTTTGGGACGGATCGTCGACCTGCCTGTCATCTACTGGATCGCCTGTACGGTGTATGACCTTGCGTTAGCACCTGCGATTTATCGTTGGCATCTGTATCGACAGCGGCGTACCTAAAGTCACCCCCAAAAGGCTGTGCACATGTACCCCTCCTCTAGAAAAGAAACTATTGCTGATGGGATCGTACACGCCCTGTCCATTTCCTTAAGTCTTTATGGTGCCTTTTGGCTGTGGTGCTATTTGCCGATGTGGCGCACCAATGAAATGTCTTGGGCGGTCGGCGTCTACATTGTGATCATGGTAAGTGCGTTCACCGTTTCCGGCGTCTATCACATGACCCCAATTTCGGATTTGCGTGTGCGCCTCCGTCGTGCAGACCACGGTCTGATATACCTGCGCATTGCCTCCAGCTATACACCCCTGGTTTTGGCCATAAACACGCCGTTCCCCTATGTCGTCTTGGCTGGGGTATGGATCGCGGCGCTGATTGGTTTTTTTTCCAGACTCGTGTTCTGGAAGGGCGAAGGCGGGTCCTCCCTCGCGCTATACTTTGCACTTAGCTGCGCGATGTTCCTCTTGATTTGGCCAATGTGGCAACGCTTGGATCACACCTCGATCTGGTTATTATTGGGAGGTGGCGCGACCTACGGGATTGGCGCGATCTTTTATTCACGCAAAAGCATGCCCTATCGCTATCCAATCTGGCACATCTTTGTAACGACTGCATCGGCTGCATTCGTTGTCGCCATTGCCATCGCGATCCGCTAATTACAGCGCATCCAAATAGGCGCGCACACAGGTCTGCACATGGCGGAAACGATCACCACCCAAATGCTTTCCGCCATACCAACGTGTCACAACGATCAAATGATCGCTTAGCCCCTCGCGCTCGAGCATCCGCACAATGATCATGCCTGCACCACTTTCGCCGTCATCGCCCTTTAGCGCGCCAGTCGCAGTCAGCTGGACAGCCCACGTGTTGTGGGTCGCCTTGGCATAGGCCTTGTCACGTTTCAAAAGCTTCAGGGCCGCGTCCACGCCCGCGCGATCCGTCACCGGACAGCCAGAGACCGCATATTTGGACCCCTTGTCCGTCAGGATGTGGCCCAACATCTTCACTGCTTAAATCTCCGACAGCGCCGTTTGCACGACTTGCAGGCGTTCCCCATTGGACGGATGGGTGCCGAGGAAACGATCACCCGGATCAGGGATGCGTTTGATAAACTCTGACCCGATCACAGGTGAATACCCGCCCAAGGCCGTCAATTTTGCACCAAGGTAATCCGCCTCAAGCTCATGGTCCTTGGAATATCCACGCGCCCCAAACTGCGCACCCAACTTCACAGCGTCTTCAACGCCGGCCGGTGCTGCCCCTGTCAATGTTGCAAGACCACCCAAAATCACAGCCCCCGCAACAGAGTTTTTTTTCTGGCGTCCAATGTGGTTCAAAATGTGGTGCGCACCTTCATGCCCCATGACAAACGCCAATTCATCCGCATTGCCCGCATCCAGAATCAACTTTTGCGTAAAGGCGATAATAGGGCGCTTATTCGCATCTAGTGATTGATAGGCGTTGGCCGGGCTGTTTGGGTTTCCATCAATGACGATCCGGAAATCACAATCCAAACCAGCCGTTTTGGTGCGGCACTCCCTTTCAATCACAGGCTCCATGGTGGCTGCCACGCGTGCAAAGGCCCGTCGAGCCTGTGCCGCTGAACTAGACCCAGAGGTCGTCGCTACCAAAGGTGCAACACCTGTGTTTGTGTCCGAAGTCGATACCACGTCACAGGCTGCAACCAGCCCAAGAAGACCAAACCCAATCGCCATTCTCAGAAACATACAAACCTCAAAATGGTAAACTCAGAACCAGCTTACCACTCAACCAAATCTCTTACACCCCCGATCACATTCTTATGTTTTACAACGCGGTCCACCCCCCAATAAAAATGCGCAAAATTTGACTATCAAAATAACTAGGCATTGTTAAAGTTGTGCAACGAATAACGGGAGAAAACGTGTGGCCACTGGTACAAACATCAAAACCTACTTTGAGGGCGCATGGCACAATGAGGACAAACCCATTATGCGGGCCGCCGACCACGGGTCATGGTTGGGCACCACTGTGTTTGACGGCGCACGCTATTTTGATGGCGTAACACCCGACCTGCTGACCCACTGCGAACGGATCAACCGCTCCGCCAAAGCATTAATGATCGCTCCCACGATGGACCCAAACGAATTGGTCAGCGCAATTCAGGACGGGCTTAAATCATATGGCCCTACTGCGGCCGTTTACATCCGCCCCATGTACTGGGCCACCATCGGTGACGACACCGGGATATTGCCCAGCCAAGATGAAACCGGTTTTGCCATCTGCCTTGAACAGATCCCAATGGCCCCGCAAAATGCATCCACCACATTGACCCAAACACGGTTCCGCCGTCCCGTTCTGGCCGACAACGTGGTGAACGCAAAAGCGGGCTGTCTTTATCCCAACAATGCCCGCATGATCGCCGAAGCGCGCAGCAAAGGGTTCAAAAACGCACTTGTTGCGGATGCGTCAGGCAACGTGGCCGAAACCGCCAGCGCCAATGTCTTTATGGTGAAGGACGGCGAAGTGTTCACCCCCATCGCTAACGGCACCTTCCTTGCGGGCATCACCCGCGCGCGCCATATGAAACATATGCGCGAAAACGGTATGACAGTGCATGAACAAACCCTGACGTTTGAGAATTTCCACGACGCAGACGAGGTGTTCCTAACGGGCAATATGATGAAAATCACGCCCGTCACGGCCTTTGACGATACCCAATATGAAATTGGAAAAACCACAAATCAGGTGCGCGAAATGTATTGGGATTGGGCCGTCAGCGGCGGCTAACTGCCCCTAAACACCTGACCCAAAAGAAAATCTAACATCTTCGCTCAATTGCGTTGCCACACCCCGCGCACTGCGCCACAATCACCATGTTGAATGGAGATTATCATGCGTAAGTTTCTGGTCGTGCTGGATGACAGCCAAGAATGTTTGAACGCAATGCGTTTCGCCGCGCTGCGTGCTGCCCACACGGGTGGCGGCGTCGAGGTTCTAGCGGTGATTCCGCCAGACGAGTTCAATCACTGGATTGGCGTTGGGGCCGTGATGCGCGAAGAAGCGCGTGATCGCATCAATGCGCATTTCGAAGTCTTTGCAAAATGGATGCGCGACAAACAACAGGTCGATCCTGAACTAGTGATCCGTGAGGGCGAAGCCGTCACTGAAATCATCGCGCAAATCGCTGACGACCCTGAGGTGGGTGTGCTGGTTCTGGGTGCCGGCGTCAGCAACAAAGGCCCCGGCCCTCTTGTGACCCAACTGACCAAAAGCGCAGGCACACTACCAATCCCAATCACAATCGTCCCCGGCGACATCACCAAGGAAAAGCTTGAGGCGATTACATGAGGCGGGGTTCGGCTCGCAACCAAAGAATGCGGCTTTGATTGAGGTGGCAGATGTCTACTTCGAGCCCAGATTCACAGGTTCTGCGCCAAGAACGAATGTCCGCTGCGGTGGGGGCAACACACGCGATTAACTGTGTTACCGCACAGACTCAAAGGTGGCAGAGCTCGCATTAATCACAAAAAAGCGAAGACCGTGAGCAAATCTACTGAGATCAAAATTTCTGTACGAGACTTTGTCCGCGCAATATACTTTTCTGTGGAATGACAGTCTCGCTGATCCTGAGGCGCTGGAAGCTGCATATGACCGAATGATTGAAGATGGTGCTTGTTATGAAATGCCGATTGATAGCAACGCAGTGTTCGGACGTATCTTGATCATGGCAATAGAACCAAGCAATCCTGCAAAATCCGCTGAAGTATTTGAAACGCTCACCGGTATTTACGCGGACCCCGGTGAAACCGATCACATCAAGTAAAAGATACTCGAAAAACTTTGACCTCACCTGCGCAAAATTTTCCACCCAAGCGAATGGCGTGTTCGCCGAGCTTCTAAGGCTTGCCCCGTTGCGCTAAGTTTGAAAAACCGGTGACCTTTCTAATTAGTTTCAAAATGCACTACCGATCAATGCGGTCATTGGCGCGACCGCAGCGAATTCACGCTTTGTCAGCACGGCTGATCTTCACCCCAACACCCAAAACTTAATCTAAAGTTAATCGCCCCCCAAACGTTAACAAAACCCGAAACCTAACGAGTAGTTAACGCCCCTCTTGTTCTGAAACTGTACAATTCAGGCTTCAAACTGCGCAGCTCGCCCAAAACTGCCTTAAAATGCGAATTCTACACGGCTCAAACTGTACAGGTCACAGGGCCAACTGCACAGTTTCGCGCATAAATGCCAACGCAATGTGCATTAACCGACCGACCCAGCCAACTTAGAATGATTCCAAACCTTGACTTGGGGGACATCAGACCGCATATCAATAGCAACCCTGAGGAGGCATTAATATGTTCATTCAAACAGAATCCACACCGAACCCAGCAACACTAAAATTTTTGCCGGGCCAGAC
>JABGTH010000124.1 GCA_018647275.1 Paracoccaceae bacterium | reverse complement strand
CCCAGTTGGCCCCTTGACCCGCTTCGACTGTGAGTTTCACATCTAGCTTCACTACGGGATCGGCCGCGTTTTCCATGATGTCTTTGGCCACTTTGATCAGTTCATCAACGGCGTGGTCTTCAACTTCAAATAAGAGCTCATCGTGCACCTGCAATAGCATTTTGGCTGGCAGATGTGCGATTGCATCTGGCATCTGAACCATCGCGCGACGGATCACATCGGCGGCTGTCCCTTGGATCGGTGCGTTGATTGCAGCGCGCGCAGCAAAGCCAGCGTGCGGACCTTTGGCAGTTATGTTTGGCGTGTGGATTTTGCGTCCGAATAGGGTTTGAACATACCCGTGTTCTTTCGCGAATGCCTTGGTGTCATCCATGTAGGTGCGGATGCCAGGGAAGCGTTCAAAATAGCGGGTGATGAACCCTTGGGCTTCGGCACGTGGGATACGTAGGTTACGTGCAAGACCAAAGGCGGAAATTCCGTAGATGACGCCAAAGTTGATTCCTTTGGCTTGGCGGCGGATTTCGGGGGTCATTTCGTCTAGTGGGACATCGAACATCTCTGACGCGGTCATGGCGTGGATGTCGTGTCCATCGGTAAAGGCCTGCTTAAGGGCAGGGATGTTAGCGATATGGGCAAGGATGCGTAATTCGATCTGGGAATAATCGAGGGCGACAAGTGTTTTGCCCGTTTCAGCGGTAAACGCCTCGCGAATACGGCGTCCTTCTTCGGATCGAATCGGAATGTTTTGTAGGTTTGGATCGGAGGAGGCCAGACGACCCGTTGATGCGCCTGCGATTAGGTATGACGTATGTACGCGGCCAGTGTCGGCGTTGATGTGATCCTGCAATGCATCGGTGTAGGTTGATTTCAGTTTGGACAGTTGACGCCAATCCAAAATCATCCGTGGCAATTCATGTTCAGTAGCGAGGTCCTCAAGGACATCTGCGCCGGTTGCATAGGCACCAGTCTTACCCTTTTTGCCGCCCTCTAGGCCCATCTCATCAAACAGGATTTCGCCAAGCTGCTTGGGAGAACCGACATTAAATTTGCGCCCTACAAGTTCGTAAATACCGTCCTCAAGCCCTGCCATTTTTTGAGCGAAAGCGTTGGACATGCGGGATAGTGTGTCACGATCAACTTTGATGCCGGAGCGTTCCATCGCTGCAAGTACTGGTACCAACGGGCGTTCAAGGGTTTCATAGACTTGGGTGACTTGGGTTTGGTGCAATTTCGGTTTGAACAGCTTCCATAAACGCAGGGTTACATCGGCGTCTTCAGCTGCATAGGGCACTGCATCTTCAAGTGGCACAGCGTCAAAGGTCTTTGCACTTTTACCTGTTCCTAATAAGGGTTTTATCGGCAATGGGGTGTGGTTCAAATACCGCTCAGACAGAGCATCCATACCGTGATTGTGCATGCCGCCATGCATCGAGTAGGACATCAACATAGTGTCATCGATCGGGGTCACGGTGATACCAAGCTGGGCAAAGATCTTCATGTCGTACTTCATGTTTTGACCGATTTTGATGATCGATGGATCGGTCAACATTGGGGTCAACATGCGCAATGCGTCTTCAAACGGCATTTGGCCTGGGGCCAACGCATCGTCAGAGAACAAATCGTCGCCACCAGCCACTTTATGGGCCAGCGGAATGTAACATGCTTGGCCAGGATCAACGCAAAGAGAGATGCCGACAAGGTCGACAACCATCTCATCCAGACCCGTGGTTTCGGTGTCCACAGCAACATGGCCACGCGCGTAAATTCTGTCGATCCACGTCTGTAATTGCATAGCATTTTCGACTTGTTCGTATTTCGAGTGATCGAAAGAAACGGTCTCTAATGCAGGGACATTAGAGACCGTTGGGGAAGCGTCTTTGATTTCAGGCGCCTCGGTTCCAAACTGTGCAGCAGCGCGTTTGACAAGGGTGCGAAACTCCATCTCGGCCAAGAACGGCAACAAGACCTCAGGGTTTGGGTCGCGGACCTCAAGGTCCTCAATTGTGAATGCCAAATCCATCGCGTCATCGAGTTTTACCAGATCGCGCGATAATCGAATTTGGTCAACATTATCGATTAAAGTCTGGCGACGCTTGGGCTGTTTGATTTCGCCAGCGCGTTCGAGCAATGCGTCCAGATCGCCGTATTCATTGATCAACAAGGCAGCGGTTTTAATGCCGATACCAGGGGCACCAGGCACATTGTCCACGCTGTCGCCAGCAAGGGCCTGCACATCGACCACGCGTTCGGGATAGACGCCAAACTTCTCGTGCACTCCATCGCGATCAATGCGCTTGTTTTTCATTGCGTCAAACATTTCGACGCCGTCACCGACCAGCTGCATCATGTCCTTATCAGAGCTGATGATGGTGCAACGACCGCCGGCTTCACGGGCCTGAACGGAAAGGGTGGCGATGATATCATCGGCCTCGAAACCCTCGATCTCTTTGCAGGCGATGTTAAACGCCTCAGTCGCGGTGCGGGTCAGGGGCATCTGTGGGCGCAGGTCTTCTGGCATCGCCTCGCGGTTGGCTTTGTATTGGTCATACATATCATTGCGGAAGGTATGGCTGCCCTTGTCGAAGATTACAGCAACGTGTGTTGGGGCGTCTGTGCCCGTGTTGCCCTCAATATATCGGTGCAACATGTTGCAGAACCCTGCAACTGCACCGATAGGCACACCATCGGATTTACGAGTTAAAGGGGGGAGGGCGTGATAGGCGCGAAAAATGAAAGCCGAACCATCGATCAAATGAAGATGGCAGCCTTTACCGAATTTTGTGTCGCTCATGGATCATCCCGCTGCTTGTTAGGTGTTGCCTAACATATATCTCGCATTGGGATGGTCTGCGCAATCACGCTATTGAGCAGAGCGGATCAGACTTTGCCTTCAAATTCTGTTTGGATGTATTTGCAGTCGCAATATGGACATTCAACCCAACCAAGATCCGTAGGGATTTGAAGCCAAACACGCGGATGGCCCAATGCACCTTCGCCGCCATCGCAGGCAATACGGAATTTTTCGACGATTTGAATTTCGGGTGCTTGCATTGGTACAGGTCCTTGGGCTGGCAAATCTGGTGCGTTGGTTATGAAGCATTTGGTGCCTTTTTTGCAAGCGGATTACGTGTTCAACTGTAGGGATAGGTCTTGCCCGCAAATTGCCGACATTTGCGCGGGGATTAAGCAACATCAAGCCAGTGAATTCTAACCGCTTCACCCTGCGGTCGAGACAGAGTAAAAGACCTCAAAACACTTATGAGGCTAACCCGCTATGCAACCTACCAAACCCGTCGTTCTTTGTATTCTTGATGGATGGGGTTTGCGAGCCGATACGGTTGGCAACGCACCTGCTTTGGCGAACACGCCGACAATGGATCGCATTATGGCGACCTGTCCCAATGATACGTTGATAACTTATGGTCCGGATGTTGGCTTGCCTAAAGGGCAGATGGGTAATTCTGAAGTGGGTCATACGAATATTGGTGCGGGCCGTGTTGTTGCGATGGATCTGGGTCAGATCGATTTGGCGATCGAGGACGGTAGTTTTTTTACCAACGCGGTACTCGGTAAGTTCATTGCGGATGTTAAAGCGACGGGCGGCACGGCGCATCTGATGGGTTTGCTGTCTGATGGTGGTGTTCATGGCCATGTTGTGCATATGATCGCTGCGGCCAAAGCCTGTCGTGATGCGGGTTTGCCGGTTGTGATCCACGCGCTTGGCGATGGGCGCGATGTAGCACCGCAATCTGTTGATGGTTATTTGAATACGCTATT
>JABGTH010000292.1 GCA_018647275.1 Paracoccaceae bacterium | reverse complement strand
CTGCAACAGATTGCCCACCTCCAACAACTTTGCATGTGGGCAATCTGTTGCAGCATTCTTTGCCGCCGGTCACCACCAGCGCATCGGATACATCGGTGGCTGGGAAGGCGCATCAACACAGCGTGACCGTGAAGCGGGTTTTCGCGATGGACTAACCCAAGCGGGCCTATCCCTTGCAGCGCATGAATTGGGTGGATTTACTGTAGACGGTGCCAAAGAAGGTGCACGTAAAATGTTTAACACTTCTCCCCACCCTGATGCCGTTTTTGTTGCCACTGACCACATGGCTTTTGCGGTGATGGATGTCATTCGCAGCGAACTTGGCCTGCGTATTCCTGAAGATGTCAGCGTCATTGGTTATGATGACGTCCCACCTGCAGCATGGGCTGCCTATGACCTGACCACTGTACGCCAACGCGCCAATGTCATGGTTCAAGAAACTGTCGCTCTCATGATCGATAAAATCAGCAACCCTGCGTCCGAACCGCGCCATATCAAAGTGGATAGTCCGCTTGTTGTGCGTGGTTCTGCCAAAATCCCAGAAGGATGGACCTCATGAAAGGTTTCTCAGATCGGTTCACCGATTTCCCTGACTATATTTTGGGAATTACCCAAGAGATTTGGGAGCATCGAAACCTAGCGACATTGCATCACTACTATGCGCCGGACATCCCTGTGCGGTCCCCAGGCTCCATCGTGTTTGGAAATGAGGGCGTGATTGGCGCCACCATGGCAACGCTTGCGGAATTCCCTGATCGACGATTGCTTGGCGAAGACGTCATTTGGTCGGGATCTCCTGAGGAAGGCATGCTGTCTTCCCACCGAATTCTATCTACGGCCACTCATTTGGGCGACGGCGTCTATGGCAAAGCCACTGGCAAAAAATTGCGCTACCGCATTATTGCCGACTGCCACGCAATCGACAATCAAATCAATGACGAATGGCTGATCCGCGACCAAGGTGCTGTCGTGCGCCAACTTGGCTGGGATCCAAAAGAATACGCTATCGACTTGATCGAACGCGAAGGTGGTCCTGAAAACTGCGTCCAACCTTTCCATCCCTCTATAGATCAGGTTGGACCCTATACCGGTCGCGGCAACGACAACGCTTGGGGTGCCAAATACGCGGATATTTTGAATCGCATTATGGGTGCCGATCTGGGTGTTATCCCCTCAGAATATGACCGTGCAGTCACTGGGTTTTACCCCGGAGGAAAAGAACTGATTTCCACCGATGGCGTTGATGATTTTTGGATCGGCCTGCGCGCGGCTTTCCCTTCAGCCTCCTTTGCGATCGATCATCAAATTGGACGCGAAGACCCAATGATGTCACCACGCGCCGCAATTCGTTGGAGTCTAACGGGCAAACACGACGGTTGGGGAGCATTTGGCAAACCCTCTGGAGCGGACGTTCATGTAATGGGCATCAGCCATGTTGAGTTTGGTCCTTGGGGCATCCGCCGCGAATACACATTGTTTGATGAAACTTCGGTCTGGAAACAGATCGCGATGAAGACAGGGTAACCCCATGACACCAGCAGAAATGGAAAAACGGATCGTTCGCTACGGTGACCTGATCCCGTGCAAAACAGCCTTTATCGATGCCCACACACCGGGCAGCGATCAGAAGGAGAACTTTACGATCATTGGCGGCGGTGTAAGCGAAAGCGCAGACCAGCATGTTCACATCAACGACACACCCGGCTTCAACATTGGGGCAGCAGGTCAGCCGCCCAAATGTCGCAATTCATTACACAGTCACACCACTGCTGAGGTTTTCTTTGTCCTCAAAGGGCGCTGGCGCTTCTTTTGGGGACGTTGGGGTGATGCAGGTGAGGTTACGCTGGAAGAAGGCGATATCATCAATATCCCAACTGACATTTTTCGTGGCTTTGAAAATATCGGAACCGATTATGGTATGATCATGGCTGTCCTTGGTGGTGATGATGCCGGTGGCGGCGTGACATGGGCACCGCAAGTGATCCAAGATGCCGCCGAACATGGGCTGGTTCTAGGTGAAAACGGTAAGTTATATGACACCAAACAAGGGGTCACATTGCCCCAGGGCGTGCACCCCATGCCCGTTCT
>JABGTH010000164.1 GCA_018647275.1 Paracoccaceae bacterium | reverse complement strand
GGTTGGGCTTGTTGTGGACCTTCCCGAGCGTGGTGACGTTCCTGCCGGATTTGATCCCGAACTAACTTTCACAATAAACCAGACTAAAAAGGCCACCCTTCGTCGGGTGGCCTTTTTGCTGCTGGTTCCAAATTGAGGATGGCTAAGGTGGCAAAATACCGTTCGTGTACATCGCTCGATGTAACTGCAGCCATTTTGGAAATTTTCTAAGCTCTCTTATATCAGCGGGCGGATTGAATGCCCGGCAAGCGAATGTTGGCGACTTGTTCTGAAATTGGATCGTTGGACAAGGGATGCATGTCGGCGGATATTTTGCTCGGATCCGGAACTGGTTGCCACAGACCACCAGTGAATATTTCTAGGCCCGCGAAGTTTGCTTTGTAGCCCATTTTTTTGCTGCCTGGGACCCAATACCCGAGATAGACATACGGTAGATTAGCTTCTTGTGCGATGCGGATGTGATCAAGGATCAAGTAGGTGCCAAGGCTGTGGCGCTCGAGATCTGGATCAAAAAACGAATAGACCATGCTTAGCCCATCCGCCAATACGTCTGTCAGACCGACGGCGATCAGCTCGTCCTTCAATGCATATTCAACCACACGACTGCGAATGGGGGTTTCTTCGATCATTGCTGCGAATTCAAAGATATCCATTTCGGCCATGCCGCCATCGGAATGACGCGCATCTAGATACGTGCGAAACAAGTCGTACTGGGCCTCAGTCGCCCAAGGGGATGTCGCGCGTCTGGATACTTCAACATTACGCCGGATAACCCGCTTCTGACTTTTAGTTGGCGTGAAGCAGCTGATATCAATACGGGCAGACAAGCAAGCGGAACATTCTGCGCAAGAAGGGCGGTAAAGGACGTTCTGGGATCGTCTAAAGCCTTGTTGGGATAGGCTGTCATTCAGGTCGTGTGCATTGTCACCTTGAAGTGCTGTGAACAACTTTCTCTCGGTCCGGCCATCAAGGTATGGGCAAGGTTGTGGTGCCGTCACATAAAACTGGGGCGCTATGGGGAGTGTGTGGCGCATTCAGTTCCTTAAACTTGAATTCAACTTTAGCACACTGCCATTGTGTGTAAATGTTTGAATTGTGGGCAATTACCGGCGTGCTTGTTTGTTTAACATGACCGTTCCTAAGAAATGGACGGTTAAACTTTGACCACGCATACTGGCGCACATCAGTACAATAGAGACAGGCTGCAGCAAAAAATATCAATACTTATAGTATAGCCAAGCGTGTGAAGCGCGGCTTCAGTCAAATCAAGGCGCGCACCGGTGCTATTGCGCAGCTCGATCGATACAAGCCTCATACACCATGTCGCTGATCCGTTTGCGATGGTAATTGTAGGGTAAGCAAAACCAACCATCAGCTTTATTAGCGGCTAAAATAAGATGCCTAAGAAGCCTGTAGATGGCAGTACAACAAAGCAAATACCCAAGATAATGACCGCATCTAGGACCCATGCAAAAAGCCGCTTGGCAGGAACGTCTTCGTAGAAAGTGAATTGTGTGATTGGATCTGGTAGGTGTTTCAATGTTTCACTCGGGTTAGGAGAGAATTGCCTCAGCCCCGTGTAGGGGCCTAGGGCTACTCAGTTCAAGGTTCAGATTATGCTGCCGTGTCACCTTTGTCAGACCAGCCTTCACGATCATCCATGAACTGATCAAACTCAGCTTTGCCTTTTGCCTCTGAGCTTCTTCAATGGAAAAGCTGAAAATGTGCTTTTGTGCCTCCGTTGAGTTCTAAGTCTTTGAGCCGGAAGGTATGTAATTCCGAATCTCAGAGGCGGCATTGGCCAAATTAACTTCATTTATTGGAATATCGGCCCCAAGGGTTTCTGGGTGAGCGTGTAGGCACATTTGGGCTTTGTTTATGTTCGCAAAATAAAACCTTGCCTCGTAGCGTGTAACCGCCATTGACCTAACGATGTTGGCAGTCAAAGTAGGAGGATGAGTTTTGAAGCTGAAATGACACGCTGCCCGCGCCCTTTTGACCCTGAACGCGGGGCAGAAACGGCTGCTTTGGTTCATGGGATTGCTCCCGGCATTTTAGCTTTGATAGTGGGTGCAACTGGCAGCAGTCCTTATTTGGCAAACTTGGTTGCGAAAGAAGCGGATTGGATCGCTTCAGCCTTCGATAATCCGAATTCTGCGGTTGAGACAGAATTGGTCGCATGCTTGTCTTGTGGTTATGATGTTGTCGGTTCACGGCTTCGCCAAGCAAAGCGCAGGATCGCTTTGTTAACTGGCTTGGCTGATCTTGGCGGGGTCTGGTCCTTGGAAGAAGTCACCGGAACGCTTACCCGATTTGCAGATACGGCCACCACCGCCGCAATGCGTGCCTCGATAGCTCAGCAAATTAAGCGCGGAAAATTACCTGGTCAGGACGAAAACGACATCGAAACAGCGGGCGGTATGGTTGCACTTGCTATGGGTAAGATGGGTGCGAATGAGTTAAATTATTCGTCAGACATTGATCTGATTTGCTTGTTTGATGAGACTCGGTTTGATGCAAGCGACTTTGCTGATGCTCGTATGGCGTTTGTTCGTGCGACCCGTGCAATGACCGCTTTGCTTAGCGACCTGACAGGTGAGGGGTATGTGTTTCGTACAGATCTACGTTTGCGCCCTGATCCCTCGGCAACGCCCGTATGCATCGCGATGGAGGCGGCAGAGCGGTATTATGAAAGTCTTGGGCGCACTTGGGAGCGTGCGGCCTTTATCAAGGCGCGCTCCGCGGCTGGCGACATAAAGGCCGGAGATATGTTCCTGAAAACATTAGGGCCCTTCGTTTGGCGCAGGCATCTGGATTTTGCAGCTATCCAAGATGCACATGACATGCGTTTAGCTATTCGCCAGCACAAAGGGTTGGGCGGACAGATCACCTTGGCTGGTCATAATATGAAGCTGGGGCGCGGTGGCATTCGTGAGATCGAGTTCTTCACCCAAACGCGCCAACTGATTGCGGGTGGACGTGATCCACAATTGCGGATGAAGGGAACCCGCGAAGGGTTGGCGGGGCTGGCGCAGAAGGAATGGATAGCTCCTGAGTTGGCGAAAACCCTGTCTAATCATTATGTGGCTCACCGTACGGTCGAGCACCGCTTGCAAATGGTTCGCGATGCTCAAACGCATAATTTGCCATTTTCGGAAGCCGAATTTGATCGCCTTGCAGCACTGATGGATATGAACCGTTCAGATCTAGAGGCAGATATTTATTGTCGCCTAAGTGAAGTTCATGACGCGACAGAAGGGTTCTTTGCGCCTAACGCCGTGGCCGCAGTGCAAGAACAAATTCTTGACCCTGAGATTATGGAACGCTGGTTGACCTATCCTGCTTTGCGTAGTGAGCGGGGAGCGGCCGTATTCGAACGGATCAAGCCAGCTATCGTCAAGCGCCTTGCCCAAGCCGCAAAGCCCCAAGAGGCGTTATTGGCTTTGGATGGGTTTTTGCAGGGGTTACCCGCAGGCGTTCAATTGTTTTCTCTATTCGATGCTAATCCTCAATTGGTTGAATTGTTGGTCGATATTGTCAGCACGTCACCTGCCTTGGCCCAACATTTGTCGCGCAATGCGTCCGTCTTTGATGCTGTTATTGGTGGTGATTTTTTCAGCGAATGGATTGGCCAAGTATCATTACAGTCAGATTTGAGGGAGTTTTTGGATCGCGAAAGTGATTATGAAGCTAAGCTTGATACTGCGCGGCGGTGGACGAAAGAGCTGCATTTTCGGATCGGGGTGCATTTGTTGCGCGGATTGATCGACACAAAAGAAGCGGGCGTTCAATACAATGATCTTGCCCGTGCTGTGGTGGGGGCGATCTGGCCGGCAGTGGTTGAAGAATTCGCACGCCGGTATGGCCCGCCTCCGGGGCGCGGGGCTGTAGTCCTTGGTATGGGTTCACTAGGCGCGGGGATGTTAAACACTGGTTCCGACCTTGATTTGATCGTCATTTATGATCCCGCAAACGTGAACATCTCTCAGGGGCCACGACAACTGGCAACCAGATCTTATTACGCGCGCTTAACGCAGGCGATGATCACAGCCTTAACTGTACCGATGGCCCAAGGTCGCTTGTACGAAGTTGATATGCGTCTGCGTCCGTCTGGAAACCAAGGGCCCGTGGCAACCAGTTGGGCTAGTTTCCAAGATTACCAGCGCCACAATGCATGGGTTTGGGAACACCTTGCCCTAACTCGAGCTGACTATGTAGCAGGCCCTAGTGATCTTGGGCAGGATATTGAGACCTTTAGGCGGAGTATCCTTAATTCCTTTTGCGATGCCAAGACTGTTTTAGCAGAGGTCGCCAGTATGCGAGCACGGATCGCCACGGCAAAGCCACCTGAAAGCATCTGGGATCCTAAGATTGGCGCAGGTCGTATGCAGGATATTGAACTATTCGCACAGGCGGGCGCATTGCTAAATGGTTCGCCTGCTCGTGAAACAATGAGTGGATTGCAGGCTTGTGTCGCGCACGGCTTAATCGATGACGCCGACAGACAGGTTTTGCAGGCCAGCTACGACAAGTGTTGGGCTTTACAATTGGCCTCGCGATTACTTTCCAACGGTGTATTGAGACCTGAAGACATTGGCGAAGGCGCAATTGCGTTCGTCTGCCGTACAATGGGCTATGAAAACTTAATCACGCTGGAATTTGCATTGGTGGAGCACTTTGAAGCTGCAAAAGATGTGATAGAACGCGTTGTTGGTTCTAGTGAAGATAAGGCTGATCGATGAGAAAAGGTGATATGAACGATCCAAAGGGTCTTATCTATGAGGCCTATCGGATGGATGGCATTACTAAAAGTGAATGCAGATCGATCTTTTTAGATTGGGCGCTGAGCCTTCCTATGGAGCAGGATACTGGGTAGACACTGCGGTTGTTATTGGTTCAGTACGGCGAGCCAACCCCAGATCACCCAATGAGTGAGGTGATGCGTGAAGGT
>JABGTH010000289.1 GCA_018647275.1 Paracoccaceae bacterium | reverse complement strand
TCCTGATCTGCAGGGTTTTGGGCGGCGCAGAATGCATGTTCCTATTACTTCGCTGCAAAATTCAATTCGGGTTCAGGTGGGGGCATCGCTTGGAATGGCGCGTGCGCTCGGTACAAAGGTCCGTCATTTGAAGTTACATGGCGCGATGTCAAACATGACGTGTGAAGACGAATCAATGGCGTCCGCGCTGTATGAGGCCGCGTTGTCAGTCGATCCCGATTTAATAATTATGGTTTTGGCGGCTACAGAACAAGTGAAGGCGGTAAAGTCGCTGAGTTGCGCATATGCCTGCGAGATTTTTGCCGACCGCGCCTATAACGACGACGCGACACTTGTTGACCGAAGTAAGCCGGGGGCGGTGATCCATGATGTGGAACTGGCCGGAAAACGCATGGTTGAAATGGTGCAAGCCCAAGCCATTATCACTGAAAGTGGTAAACACATCCCGACACCCATAGATACGATTTGCTTGCATGGGGACGGGGCTACTGCAGTTCAAATGGCCGACACAGTACGTAACAAACTTGAGATATCCAAAATTTCAGTGAGTACCTTCGGGGGACGGTTTGAGTAATCGAAATAATTCTGACTATTTTTGTCAAGAACCTTGCAATACCCTCCAAAAACCCGTTAGTTGACTAAAACTGTAAGTGAATCTTGGAGGGCGTCATGTCCATGAAATTAAAATTACCAGTACTTGTCACAGCCTTGATCGCGTCCGGTGGCTCAGCCGCTTTTGCAGAGGGTGAAGTTAACCTCTATTCCTCACGCCACTACGACACTGACGAACGTCTTTATTCTGAGTTCACTGAGCAGACAGGCATCACCGTCAATCGTATCGAGGGTAAAGCGGATGAGCTGATCGCTCGGATGAAGGCCGAAGGTTTGAATTCTCCAGCTGATGTTTTGATCACAGTGGATACTTCTCGCCTTGAGCGCGCAAAAGACGCAGGCGTTTTGCAATCGACCGACAGCGCAATCTTAGAGGCGCGTATTCCAAGCAAGCTACAAGATTCAGACAATCAATGGTTTGGTTTTTCACAGCGTGCACGGATTATCTTCTTTGATAAAAACGATGTGACCAACCCGCCAGCATCTTACCTTGATCTAGCTGATCCAGGATACGAGGGTATGGTGTGCCATCGTTCTTCAACAAACGTGTATTCGCAAACGCTGTTGTCTGCTGTGATCGAAAATCACGGTGAAGAAGCCGCAACTGAATGGGCTAAAGGGTTTGTCGCGAACTTTGCACGTAAGCCCCAAGGCGGCGATACGGACCAATTGCGTGGTTTGGTGTCTGGTGAATGTGAGATCTCGATCTCTAACACTTACTATTTCGCCAGAGCACTGCGCCGTGATGTCAAAGGTGTGACGGCTGACATTGATATGATCGGCTGGGTGTTTCCCTCACAAGAAGCTGAAGGCGCGCACATGAACCTGTCTGGTGCAGGTCTGGCCAAGAATGCGCCTAACCGTGAGAACGCGGTTAATTTTCTTGAGTACTTGGCGTCAGATCAGGCTCAAAAATACTTCTCCGCTGGTAACGATGAATACCCAGCGGTAGCCGGTGTTGGACTTAGCGACTCGGTTGCGAAACTGGGTCTATTTAAAGCGGATGATGTTGATCTAAGCGCTGTGGCCAAAAACCTGCCCGCTGCACACAAGATCTTCGCGATCGCTGGTTGGCAATAAACCTAACGACAATTTAATTATCGAACGGGCATGGATCATACCGCGCCTGTTCTTGTCTTTAAGAAGTCTATATCCTAGCGTCAGAATTCCCTCGGCAGGTACTGATCTAGATGAACGATATAACCCAAGGATTGCTTGCCGCGCTGCGTCTTATTGTGACGTTTGACGCTGAGCTTTGGGAAATCGGTTTGCGATCGTTACAGGTCAGTTTGACGGCGGTAATCATCGCTTCAGCGGTTGCAATGCCTTTTGGCGCGTTCCTTGCGGTGCAACGATTCAAGTACCGACGGCTTGTTATTTCAATAATGAATGCATTGATGGGATTGCCGCCGATCGTTGTTGTTTTGATTTTCTACATCCTGTCGGATCGGGCAAGCTGGCTAAACTTCAAGAACAAGGGCGATTTAGCACTGCTGTTTTCAGGCGATCCAGTGCTGTTCAACCAGTACGCATACTTACCGGTCAATCCGGCAAAGCATCCAACTGTGCAGTATGGGATGGCGATGCAATTGGAGGAATGGTTGCTCAGCGACAAGTCGGCTGCGTTGATCAATAACTATCAGATTAATGGCGAAACGCTGTTTGTCTTCAACGGACAACAATAGAGATAGGCAGTGCAGAGCGAACCAAAGCCCGCTCTGCTAGATGCACTAAGCCGCTTGCGTGCTTGAGATGCGTGGAACCAGTGCCTTGACCAGATCCCGCATGTTCAACTCGCCGATTGGCTCGCCGTCGCTCATTACGCGGTAGGTCAATGCGGTATCGCCCTCTGACAGTGCAATCAAAGATTCAAGGTTATCATCGGCCTCAACGTCGCCAGCAAACTTTTTGCTCTTCAATGGATTCGTAATGGAACGAATACGCAAAACACGAGCGCGGTTAATATCGCTTACAAAGTCCTCGATGTACGGATCTGCTGGGTTCAGCAAAATACCTTGCGGCTCGCCCTGTTGAACAACAGCACCGTCTTTGAGGATCACAAGATGGTCCGCTAATTTCAACGCTTCGTCCAAGTCGTGCGTAATGAAGATGATCGTTTTCTTCAGTTCAAGCTGAAGCTCAAGCAACAAGTCTTGCATGTCTGTGCGGATCAAAGGATCGAGGGCAGAAAATGCCTCGTCCATCAACATGATGTCAGTGTTTGCGGTCAGCGCACGGGCGATGCCTACACGTTGCTGCATTCCGCCTGACAGTTGTGATGGATAGTGGTCTTCATAACCACCTAACCCGACACGCTCTAGCCATTTTCGGGCCTCAGTGTCTTGGGTTTCTTTGTCCATCCCACGCACGTCCAATGACATGGCTGCGTTCTGCTGAACTGTACGGTGTGGCAGCAGCGCGAACTTCTGGAACACCATCGACATCTTCTCTTGGCGCAAAGTGCGGAGATCAGCCTGGGACAGTTGTGTAACGTCTTCACCGTCTACAACGATCTCACCAGCAGTGGGCTCAATCAGACGGTTAAGGTGACGAATAAGGGTAGATTTTCCCGAACCAGAAAGACCCATCACAACAGTGATTTCACCGGCTTGCATGTCTACGTCGATGGATTGAAGTCCAAGAACGTGTTTGTGCTTCTCAAGCAATTCTTCCTTGCCCATGCCATTTTGAACATGTGGCAAAACTGACTTATCATCAGCGCCAAAGATCTTAAAAAGGCCGCGCAGTTTAACTTTAGGTGTATTCTCTAGCATGTGCTGGCCCCTTACGATGTTTTGCTTTTGGCACGGTCAATCCGTGACAAGGCAGCTTTTGATGTGCGGTCCAACATAACAGCAAGCAGGACGATACAGATACCAGCCATAAGACCGACACCCAGCTCCAAGTTACGAATGCCACGAAGGACAAGAACGCCCAGGCCAGGTGCTGTGACCATGGAAGCGATCACAACCATTGCCAAACTCATCATGATCGTTTGGTTCAGGCCTGCCATAATGTTAGGCAATGCGAGGGGTAATTCAACTTTGGACAATTTCTGTTGGGCATTCATGCCAAACGCATTACCTGCCTCAATGACATCTTGGTCAACAAGGCGGATGCCTAGGTCAGTCAACCGGATGATTGGCACAATGGCGTAAAGCGTGATCGCGATACCATAGAGGCGTGATTCACCGATCGGGAACAAGAAGATGAGAGGGATCAAATAAACAAAGGTCGGTAAAGTTTGGAGTAAGTCCAAAACAGGAATGATCATGCGTTGAAGCTTGTTTGATTTCGACATCGCGATACCGATTGGGATACCGAATATGGCTGATATGACCGTACAGACTAAGATAACGGCGAGGGTCTCCATCGCGGGCTCAAAGTGATCAACTAACGCAAAGAAGCTTAGGCAAGAAGCGTTGAATAACATCACTGAAACGGAACGTGTCGCATACCATGTGACAAGCAAAAGCATCGCCATGATTAGGAACCAAGGGGCTTGGGTGAACAGGTACAATGTGCCGTCCAGCATCCATGAAAGCGGCTGCGTAATAGGATCGAGAATAGTGCGCAAAGCTGGGCGGATTGCCAAAAAGCCTTCTTCC
>JABGTH010000326.1 GCA_018647275.1 Paracoccaceae bacterium | reverse complement strand
ATATGGGCTATGCCTTGATGGGCCTTGCTGCAGGTACCGCATTGGGTGTCGAAGCAATGTTGGTTTATATGACGATCTATGTTGCTATGAACATCGGCACATTTGCCTTTATTCTTTCGATGGAAAAAGATGGTCAACCGGTCACAGAGATATCGTCACTGAACATGTATGCGAAAGCGCAACCCGGTCGCGCGTTTGCTATGTTGATCTTGCTGTTCTCACTGGCTGGTGTACCGCCAATGTTGGGCTTCTTCGGTAAACTGTACGTTTTGCGTGCTGCCTATGATGCTGGTTTGGCGTGGTTGGCTATTGCTGGTGTGATCGCGTCTGTGATCGGTGCGTTCTACTACCTTCGTATTGTCTTTTTCATGTACTTTGGTGAAGAGCAGGCTGAAGGTTTGGATGCGAACAAGTCTACGATCCTATGGGGATTTTTGATGGCGTCTGCCGCGGTCATGGTGTTTGGCATCATAAACATGTTTGGTGTTGAAGCAGCGGCAACCGCAGCGGCAGCATCGCTTGTTAACTAAGACCTACACCAGAGACCGTCTAAAATGAGCGGTTGGCCAGATAACTATGGCCGCCGCGTTTTGGATTCTGTTGACTCCACACTAAGCGAAGCAACGAGGATCGCGCCACAGCTGTCTGGCCCTGAATGGATATTGGCACACGAGCAAACTGCAGCGCGTGGTCGCCGTGGGCGCGCTTGGATGATGCTGAAGGGAAATTTTGCAGCTACATTACTGCTTCCTGTTTCTGGCCCACCTGCGGATGCCGCATTGCGCTCTTTCATCGCTTCGCTTGCCCTTAGAGATGCGTTTGTCGCAGCTACAGGGCAAGAGGATGCGTTTGCTCTTAAGTGGCCAAATGATGTTTTGCTACGGGGCGGCAAGGTTGCTGGTATCCTTCTGGAAAGTGCAGGGCAAAGTGGTGGTCTGAACCATTTGGCGATCGGCATCGGTGTAAACCTAGCTGCTGCACCGACGGTGGGTGAAGTCGAAGAGGGCGCAGTTCGCCCCGTATCTTTACGCGGCGAGTTGGGCGTGACCGTTTCCGTTGAGGATTTTCTGGACCTGTTAGCAAGCGCCTTTGCTCGTTATGAAGATCAATTTCGAACATATGGCTTTGCCCCAATCCGTAGGGCATGGATGATCCATGCGGCGCGCTTAGGCGAAGTTATTATAGCACGCACAGCGCGTGAGGAATGGCAGGGGACCTTTCGTGAGGTAGACGAGACAGGGCAACTTGTTCTAGAGACATCCCAGGGCCGCATCGCCATTCCGGCGGCGGACGTATATTTTTAAATAGCGGAGCCAAGCTATGCTTCTGGCAATCGACTGCGGTAATACCAATACTGTTTTTTCAATCTGGGACGGAAAGAAATTCATCGGAACGTGGCGAACTGCGACAGATTGGAAACGTACAGCGGATCAATATTATGTTTGGTTGAGCTCGCTGATGGAGTTCCAGAAGATTGATGTGAACATTACAGATGTGATCGTTTCCTCCACGGTGCCACGTGTGGTGTTTAATCTACGTGTACTGTCTGACCGGTATTTTAACACGCGTCCTATTGTTGTCGGTAAATCTGATTGCAAGCTGCCAGTCGAAGTACGTGTCGACGCGGGTACAGCTGTGGGGCCCGACCGTTTGGTCAATACCGTCGCTGGGTTTGACCTGTATGGCGGTGATTTGATCATGGTCGACTTCGGCACGGCCACCACCTTTGACGTGGTCGATACTGATGGCGCCTATGTGGGGGGTGTCATCGCACCGGGCGTCAACCTGAGCCTTGAAGCTCTTCACCAAGCGGCGGCCGCATTACCTCACGTTGATATTTCTAAACCCCAGGCTGTTGTTGGGACTAATACTGTTGCCTGTATGCAATCGGGTGTATTTTGGGGTTACGTCGGTCTAGTCCGTGAGATATGTGCTCGCATTAAGGCGGAGCGTCACCGCGACATGCGCGTAATTTCTACAGGGGGGCTGGCCCCCTTGTTTCAGCAAGCAGAGAACCTGTTTGACGACTTTCAAGATGATTTAACGATGCACGGATTGACCGTGATTCATCGGTACAATAAGGAAAATAACTGATCTCATGAGCAGTGAACGTTTAATCTACCTGCCCCTCGGTGGCGCAGGCGAAATTGGAATGAATGCCTATGTATATGGCTACGGCAAACCAAATAAAGAACGCTTGATCGTTATCGATCTTGGTGTGACCTTCCCAGATATGGATGGTTCCCCTGGTGTTGACCTCATCCTACCAGACGTAAGCTGGCTGGAAGAGCGTAAAGACCGTATTGAAGCCGTTTTTGTAACTCACGCACATGAAGACCACGTAGGGGCGATCTCGCATACCTATTCACGTCTTGAAGCGCCAATCTATGCTCGCCCATTTACTGCAAACATCGCACGTCGCAAGATGTCAGAGTACGGTTATCCAGATGACGCAGTAACTGTTACCGGCTCTTGGCCTGAACAACGCGATTTCGGACCGTTTAAGGTTGGCTTTTTGCCAATCTCGCACTCGATCCCAGAAAGCGGTGCGTTGGTTATAGACACGCCAGCAGGGCGCATCGTGCACACAGGCGATTTTAAACTGGACGAAACACCAATCGTTGGCGAAGCGTTCGATCCAGAGTTATGGACTGAGGTTTGCAAAGGCGGTGTTAAGGTTCTGGTTTGTGACAGTACTAACGTCTTTTCACCTAATGCTGGTCAATCGGAAATCACTGTTGGTCCTGAAATCGAAAAAATGGTTTCAGCTGCCACTGGTATGGTTGTCGCGACCACGTTCGCCTCTAACGTCGCACGAGTGAAAACTCTGGCAGAAGCAGGCGAACGTGCAGGTCGTTCTATTGTCCTTTTGGGTCGTGCGATGCGCCGTATGGTTGAAGCTTCGATTGAGACGGGCGTCTTGAAAGACTTTCCTAAAGTTATCAGCCCTGATGACGCAAAAGCATTGCCACGCGAAAAGGTGATGTTGCTGGTGACTGGTTCACAAGGCGAACGCCGTGCAGCCTCTGCACAGTTGGCACGTGGCAAATATATGGGTCTTACAATGAAAGAGGGCGATACGTTCCTCTTCTCGTCCAAGACTATCCCGGGCAACGAAAAGGGCGTAATTCAAATTATGAACGCCTTTTCTGAAAAGGGCGTTGATGTGGTCGATGACAGTTCTGGTCACTACCACGTGTCTGGCCACGCAAACCGTCCTGATATTCAGCGGATGCACGACATTGTTAAGCCAGAGATCCTTATCCCGATGCACGGTGAACATCGTCACTTGCGTGAGCACGTGAAACTGGGCGCTGAAAAAGGCATTACAGGTGTATTGGCTGTGAACGGTATGATGATCGATTTGACTGGCGATAAGCCACAGGTCGCGGAATATATCGAAACTGGTCGTACTTATTTGGATGGTTCTGTTCAAATTGGCGCACTTGATGGGGTTGTGCGTGATCGTATTCGTATGGCCCTAAACGGCCACGTGATCGTGACGCTGATCATGGACGAAGATGATGAGCCATTGGGTGATCCGTGGTGTGAAGTTATGGGCTTGGCCGAAACTGGTACGTCTGATACTGCTTTGACGGAAGTTCTGGAAGCTGACCTTGCACAGTTCTTGGGCCGTGCAAACGCAAAGACTTTGCGAGACGATACAAAGTTAAATGAAGCTTTGCGCAAGATTGTTCGCCAAACTGGTCAAAATGAAGTTGGCAAGAAACCTGAAGTTACAATTGTGGTTAGCCGTCTTAGTTAAACCGTTTTGTTGGAAGTGGGGCTGCAATGCAGCCCTTCATTCAGCTAATCGAATTCAAATAAAAAAGCCCAGAACCTTACCAAGGTCCTGGGCTTTTTTACTATTTGTGGCCAGTGTTAGATTGTCTTAGCTTTCATACCGCTCTGCAAAGCTTTTGCCGATGAAGGTTGGAGTGTGGTCACCCAAACCTTGGACACGTCCGCCACGATCGTTGTTACCTTCATTTGTGTTACTATTGTTGTTGTTATTGCGTCCACGTCCACCGCGTGTGCGGCTCGACTTCTGTGGCTCAGGCTGCGCTTGTGTTACTTCAGGTACTGGTTGGGCAACTGGAGCAGGCGATGCAGTCTCAACGGTAACATCATTGACTGGTTTTTGTGTAACTTCGGCTTCTGGTGCGTCCACGACAGGTGTCGCCTCAGCTCGTTTGCGCGTGCGGCTACGCGTGCGTTTTGGTTTCGCCTCGCGCGGCGCATCTGTTTCTACAGCGGCTGCCGTCGTCTCTTTTGGGGCAGAAGTGTCTTTAGCTGCATCTGCTTTTTTAGGAGCACGTTTCTTAGCAGGTTCAGCTGATTTCTCAGCTAGTGCCTTTTTTGCCAATGGGTTTTCCAAACGTGGAATTTCTTTTTGAAGCAAGCGCTCAACGTCTTCAAAGTTCTTTTCGTCACGTGGTGAGCAGATCATTACCGCTTTACCATCGCGACCAGCGCGACCTGTGCGACCAATACGGTGCACATAGTCTTCTGCGTGACTTGGAACGTCGAAATTAAAGACGTGGCTTACGGATGGAACATCCAGGCCACGTGCAGCAACATCTGACGCACACAAGAAGCGCAATCCACCGCTGCGGAACTTTTCAAGCGTCTTCGTGCGTTGAGATTGGTCCAGATCACCGTGAATTGGGGCCGCATCATAACCATGTTTTGTCAAAGACTTAGCTACGGTATCAACATCAACCTTACGGTTGCAGAAGATGATCGCATTAGCGCATTTGTCACCCTCAAGGTCGATCAACTTACGTAAAACATCACGTTTTTCAGTCGCTTCGCGCTCTTTACGAGACGCTTTGAACATAACGACGCTTTGTTCGATGTTTTCAGAAGCCGATGCCTGACGCGCGACTTCAACGCGCTCAGGGTTTGACAGGAACGTATTTGTAATACGCTCAATCTCTGGTGCCATAGTGGCAGAGAAGAACAAAGTTTGGCGCGTGAATGGTGTCAGACCAAAGATGCGTTCGATATCAGGAATAAATCCCATATCCAGCATGCGGTCAGCTTCATCAACAACCATGACTTTCACGTCATTCAAAATCAATTTTCCACGTTCGAAATGGTCAAGCAAACGGCCTGGTGTCGCAATGAGAACGTCAACGCCTTTGTCTATCAGCGTGTCTTGTTCCTTGAACGAAACGCCGCCGATTAATAGCGCCTTGGTCAATTTTACATGCTTGGCATAGGTGTCGAAGTTTTCGGCAACCTGTGCGGCCAATTCGCGTGTTGGGCAAAGTACAAGACTGCGGGGCATCCGCGCGCGCGCGCGCCCGCGGGCAAGCATCGTGATTAGAGGCAGCGTAAAGCTGGCCGTCTTACCAGTACCAGTTTGGGCAATACCCAGAACGTCACGTCCCTCAAGAGCAGGGGGAATCGCACCAGCTTGGATGGGTGTTGGGCTTTCGTATCCAGCTTCAACAACGGCCTTGAGTACCTTAGGAGCGAGGTTCAGATCAGAAAATTTTGTCATGTATGTCCGAATGTTGCGGACAATATCGTCGCCCGCTGCAGCAATTTATGTCGGCCCTCATGGCCCTAGGGGCGACCCAATCGTCGCGACACTCGGCGGGGCATACCAAGAAGCAGCCTTCGGGTCAAATGCTCAGGTTAAGTCAGGAAAGTGCCGCGCCAATTTTGCATCTAAATCTAGATTTATTTCGCGAAGCAGATTGT
>JABGTH010000251.1 GCA_018647275.1 Paracoccaceae bacterium | reverse complement strand
GAGACGATGTCGATGCGGGATGCTGTTGATGCCGTTTCCCAAGCGCATGATAAACCGCGCCGTCAGGTTTACCAATTGGCGTTGAAAATTGGAAAAGAGGACTGATGAACCCATCTGCAGAAACCCGTCGTAATCGTGGTGCGATGTCGTGTCACGCGGGTTTATCGGCAGAAGAGTGCATTTCCAAAGATCACGAACGCAGTGGTTTTCCAATCGCTCAGCGCTGTTGGCGTGGCAAACGCGGTGAAATTGATCTGATCGTGCAGGATGGCGATGGATTGGTGTTTGTTGAAGTGAAGCAGCAAACTTGACCGCGCTGCAAGGCGTGTAAGCCCGCGTCAAATGAAACGTCTGTATGCCCGCGCAGAAGAATATTTGGCCCAAATGCCCAATGGGTCGCTTACCGATGTTCGGTTTGATGTCGCACTTGTGAATGGTCTGGGCGCGGTTCGCATCATGGAAAATCATTCGGGCAGGGCTGACCCATTGCACCTAAGGGCAAGCTACGCCATCTAAAGGGTAACTGTATTTAGAGGTGCCCTATGAAAATCGCATTCCAAATGGACCCGATCGGCGATGTCGATATCAACGCCGACAGCAGCTTTCGCCTTGCTGAAGAAGCACAGGCACGGGGCCATACCCTGTTCTTTTACGGGCCAGATCAACTGGCCTATCAAGAGGGGCGGATCACGGCGCGTGGTCATGACTTTACCGTAAAACGGGTTCAGGGGGACCATGTTGAATTGGGCCCTATGATCGAGGTCGATTTGGCTGATTTCGATGTGGTTTGGTTGCGTCAGGATCCGCCATTCGACATGCACTATATCACCTCAACCCATTTGTTGGACCGTTTGGCCCCGGGCACTTTGGTTGTGAATGACCCGTTTTGGGTGCGCAACTACCCTGAGAAATTGATGGTCTTGGATTTCCCTGATTTGACTCCACCGACGACAGTGTCGCGCGATCTGGAAACCATCAAGGCGTTCAAGGACAAACATGGCGATGTGATTGTAAAGCCGCTCTATGGCAACGGCGGCGCGGGTGTTTTCCTTTTGAATAAGGAGGATCGCAACCTCAGCAGCTTATATGAAATGTTCACAGGGTTTTCCCGTGAGCCATTGATTGTGCAAAAATTCTTACCTGCAGTGTCCAAGGGCGACAAGCGCGTGATCCTTGTGGATGGTGAATGTGTTGGGGCCATCAACCGCGTCCCAGCCGCGGGTGAAACCCGTTCCAACATGCACGTGGGTGGCCGCCCAGAGAAGGTAGGATTGACAGAACGTGATCTGGAAATCTGTGCGCGCATTGGACCGCTTTTGAAAGAAAAGGGTCAGGTGTTTGTAGGGATCGACGTGATCGGAGAATACCTGACAGAGATCAATGTGACCTCTCCAACAGGCATCCAAGAATTGGAACGTTTTGACGGCGTGAACATCGCGGGTAAAATTTGGGACGCGATTGAAGCCAAACGCAAATGAGTTGGCAAAAGTCACTTTTGAACCCGTTGCTGCGCCTGATCGAGAAACGTCAGATGGCGAATGCAAAGGGGCCAAGCAGCCTGCGCCGTGCCTTTGAGTTAAAGGCAAAAATTATGTTTCACGCCCCACGTGGGACGGAAATGGAATGGTTTGACCTTGGTGGGACCTCTGCTTTGCGCATTGGTGGCGAGGGGTTGGATGCGGAGAAAGTGATCTTGTATTGCCACGGCGGTGGTCATGTTTTTGGCAGCCCAAAAACACATTCTGCGATGGTGGCACAATTGGCCAAACGGGTGGGGTGCGAGGCAATCTTGCCAGTGTACCCGCGATCTCCTGAGAATGTGTTTCCAGCATCGCTGAATGTTTTGCGTGCTGCGTATGATGATCTTTTGATGCAGGGCTATCGCAGCGCACAGATCGTTTTCGGTGGTGATAGTGCGGGTGGCAATCTGGTGCTGGCTTTGCTGGCGCAGCTGCTGCAAGACGGTGCTAAATTGCCGGCGGGCGTTTTTGCTTTTTCACCTTTGACGGACCTGACATTTAGCGGTGCAAGCTTTCAAGTGAACGCCGATGCTGATGTGATTTTGCCAGCAGGACGCGCTGCTGAGATGATGGATTATTACCTTGATGGCGCCGACCCGACGCTACCTTTGGTCAGTCCATTGTTCGCTGATTTTTCCGGTGCGCCGTCCGTTTGGTTGACCGTTGGTAATACTGAAATTTTGTTGGATGACACCCGTCGATTGGTGGCGAATATGTCAAATCAAGGCGTAGATGCGCAGATGCATATTGAACATGATCTACCGCATGTTTGGGTGATATTTCACAACGTGCTGCCAGAGGCGCGTACGACGCTGGATGGTTTGGCGGGATGGATTAACCGTCGAGTTGGGTGGGCAGACGAAAGTTGATCGCTTCGGTGATGTGGGTTTTTTGAATGTCCTCGAACCCATCCAAATCCGCGATGGTACGGGCCACACGCGGTACGCGGTGATAACCCCGCGCGAACAGTTTGAATTGTTCGGCGGCGCGCATCAGCAGTTCACGGGCCTCGGGCGTGGGTGTT
>JABGTH010000287.1 GCA_018647275.1 Paracoccaceae bacterium | reverse complement strand
ATCGCGCCACTTTCGCCAGTGCGCAGTGTTGAAGGTTCGACAGTGGCTGGCACTGTCCAAGTATCGCCTTTCTCCATCACGGCCTCATAGATCACAGTGCCCTCAGCAGACCGGACACGCACCCACGATGGATAGGCCGCAACCATTTGCAATGCAGGTGCAGGACCTTCAACAACCTGTGGCACAGCGATACCGTTGGCCTCAATCAAAGCACCGTTGATGCCAGCAATTAGATTACCGTCCATGTCGTTAAACACTGGCGCTGTGAAGCTGCCAATGGAACGTGGATCAATGTTTGCGATCGGTGCATCACGGGCAACAAGCACTGGCACATCCAAAGCCTGAGGGCGGTACAAACGATCAAGCGCATTGCCACGTGGATCGTCCAGAACTTTTGGAGCGGCCGAATTTACAACCTCAGCAGAAGGCTGTGTAATCGCAGCACCGTTCAACGGATCAAGATCTGCCAAAACGACTGGTGTTTGATCGACAGGTGAAACTTGCACACGCTGCACTTCTCGCAAAACGGAATACCCACCGAAACCAATCGCACCAATCAGAGCCAACAGAACGACCATCGATCCAATTGCGCCCGGTTCAATCCGCGAAAGGAATGTTTCACCCATTGGAACAAATGGCGTGTTCGGACTGGAAAAGATGTCCCCGACCGCGACACGGGTCAATCGATCTTGGCGGGCCGGCTTATTAACCACAGATGCTTTAGAGGACATGCCGTGGGCAACAGAAAACCCGCTCTCGTCGCAAAACGCAGCAAACGCATTGTCAGGATCCATATTCAAATAACGAGCATAAGAGCGGACGTAGCCAGCAATGAAACCGGGTGTGTCAAATACTTCAGGATCTGCATTTTCGATAGCAGCGATGTAGCTGGCTTTGATACGCAATTCGCGTTGAACATCAAGAAGACTTTTGCCAAGAGTCGCCCGCTCACCACGCATCACGTCTCCAAGCCGTAGCTCGAAGTCATCAAACGCTTTCGGTTCGACTTTTTCGTCGATGATCTTGGAGAATCTCCGACCGATCATAACCCTGCCCCATAAAAAAATTTTACGTCGAATTCGCCCAAACGATTCTAGTATGTTCTTTTCATATCGCAGATGTAGCATAGCGCAACGTAATTTACACTACACAGGCCTTCTAACCTGCTAACTCGGCACGATTCAGCGCACAGTGGGACCACAGGGCGTCCATTGCTTTGACCAGAGCATCCATTTCAAGCGGACCATGGACTGGCGAAGGTGTGAAACGCAGTCGCTCGGTGCCACGTGGCACGGTTGGGAAGTTGATCGGCTGAACGTAAATGCCGTGCTCTTCAAGCAGCATGTCAGACAGCAATTTAGTGTGAACAGGATTACCTACCAATAAAGGGACAATGTGGCTGCCATGATCGATGATCGGCAGACCTAACCCCTTGAGGCGTAATTTTAAGATATTAGCTTGCAATTGCTGGCTATCGCGCAACTCTTGGGCTGCTTTAAGGTGTTTTACAGATGCCACAGCACCAGCCGCAACGGCTGGCGGCAGCGAAGTTGTAAAGATAAAGCCAGGCGCATAAGAGCGGATAGCATCACACATTTTCGAACTTGCCGCGATATAACCGCCCAAAACGCCATATGCTTTTGCCAACGTACCGTTAATAATATCAAGGCGGTGCATCAGGCCATCACGCTCAGCAACACCTGCCCCGCGCGGTCCATACATGCCCACAGCGTGCACTTCGTCGATGTAAGTCAGCGCGCCAAACTCGTCCGCAAGGTCACAAATCGCTTCAATCGGACCAAAATCGCCATCCATTGAATAGATTGATTCGAACGCAATAACCTTTGGCAAAGCAGGGTCGTCAGCCGCCAACAACTCGCGCAAATGCGCAACATCGTTGTGACGGAAAATACGCTTAGCACCGCCATTGCGGCGCACGCCCTCAATCATTGAGGCGTGGTTCAAAGCATCTGAATAAATGATCGCGCCAGGAAACAGTTTAGGCAAAGTGCTCAGGGTAGCGTCGTTCGCGATGTAGGCACTTGTGAAAAGCAAAGCACCTTCTTTGCCATGCAAATCCGCCAATTCAGTTTCAAGACGCTTGTGATAAACGGTTGTACCGGAAATATTGCGTGTCCCACCAGAGCCAGCACCAGTGGCATCAATGGCTTCGTGCATCGCATCAATCACGACAGGATTTTGACCCATGCCAAGATAATCGTTGCCACACCAAACAGTTATGTCTTTTTTGGTCCCGTCTTCACGGGTCCACTCAGCATGAGGGAATTGACCGTTTTGGCGTTCGATATCGACAAAGGTGCGGTAGCGCCCTTCTTCGTGCAAACGTTCAATCGCTAGGTCTAGCTGTTCGGTATAGTCCAAGACATTGCTCCGTGCCGTCTTCCTCATGTAAGCTCTAATATAACCTCTTTTCTGTCCATTCAATGCACATAAATGTGCGCAGATGGTCGCAGCCATGTGCGCTGGGGCTGGACAGCAAGTTTGCAGCATATACGTTATCTATTAAATAT
>JABGTH010000284.1 GCA_018647275.1 Paracoccaceae bacterium | reverse complement strand
TTGCTGCTGACCCCCAGAAAGTTGGTGGGGCTTACGCGTCGCATACGCACCGAGCTGCACGAGATCTAACATATCCGCCACGCGGGCAGAAATAATGTCTTTAGGTAGGCCCTCCCGACGCAGACCAAACGCGACGTTCTCCCAAACACTCAAGTGCGGGAACAGCGCATAGGATTGAAACATCATGTTCACTGGCCGCTCATGCGGCGGAATGTTCACCATATCCACACCACCTAGCAACACGCGCCCAGCCGTCGGTGTTTCAAAGCCAGCCAACATACGTAACAGCGTGGACTTGCCGCACCCTGAGCTACCTAAGAGGGCAAATATCTCACCGCGTTCAATCGACAAGTTGACATGGTCGACCGCAACGACATCATCAAACCGCTTTAACAAATCAATGGTTTGCAAAAACGTTTTGTTGTCTCGCAACGGCTGCACGCGGTCATCAGCTGTCAGCTCAGTCATCTCTGTATACCCACGTTATCGTTGATAGTGGTGTGATCAGACAAAAAGCAAAAGCCGCACCCCTCAGTTACCCGGGGGTGCGGCTTTGATTTTTTACTATGCGTAATCAATTACCTTTTTTGAACGTGGTGTATACGTTCGCCATCGCCTCCCGCGCGCTGGCGGTGAAGTTTCCAGGAGGGATCATTCGCGTCATGGCCTCACCTGTCACGAAAATGGTGGGGTTCTTAGAAATGACAGGATCAACCAACGGCTCAGCGGCCTTGTTACCTGACGGATACTGCATCTCATTGGTAAAAGTAGCAGAGACCTCTGGGCGCAAGAAATAGTTCAAAAACTGGTGTGCGTTATTTGGATGCTTGGCATCCGCAGGGATAGCCACTGTATCGAAAAAGATCAGAGCGCCGCCGGTCGGCAGCAGCGCTTCAATTTTCTCTCCACTCTCGTTTTCAACAGCGCGCTCTCGTGCAATATTGATATCGCCGGACCAACCAATGGCCACACAGGCTTTGCCACCCGCTATATCGTCGATGAGGGTGGATGAGAACATGCGCACGTTCGGACGTACCTTCAACAACATCTCCAACGCTTTCTTATAGTCGTCGGGGTTGTTTGAATAAGCATCCAACTTGAGATAGTGCAACGCCACGGGAACAATTTCTGTTGGCGAGTCTAGATACGCGATGCCACAGGACTGCAACTTGGCCGTGTACTTCGGGTCAAACACCAAATCCCACGCGTTTTCAGGCATGGGCATCCCGTCGAGCGCCTTTGTAACGCGATCCTGGTTGATACCGACCGTCGTAAAGCCCCAACCCCACGGAAAAATGTATTGATTACCCGGGTCAACCAATTCAAGTTTTTGCATCACACCTGCGTCGAGGTTGCCGTAGTTGCTTAGCTTTGTTTTGTCGAGCTTTTGCAGCAGTCCGCCGTCAATTTGCGGTTTCGCAAACGCTGACCCCGGCATCACGATGTCGTATCCGGAGTTCCCCGCAACCAATTTCGCGTGTAACGCTTCATTGGTTTCAAATGTTTGGTAGTTGACCTTGATGCCCGTCTCTTTCTCAAAATCAGGAATCATGGACTCACTAATGTAATCAGGCCAGTTGTAGATGTTCAAGATCTTTTCTTCGTCGGACGCCGCAACCTCGGTTGCGGCCGTTTGAGCCTGCTCCTTTTGACCACACGCCATCAGCAACGCACTAAGCGCCGTCAGCGCCGCCAAAGCTAGAACTCGTTTCTTCAACATCTCACCACTCCAAAAAGTTAAACAACACCAAAGCGCCTTCGTTTTTACGCCGCGACACCTATATTGTAAAAAAGAAAGCAAACATTGCGTCAGAACCAGCAGTAGATTGTCATTTTTAAGTCAAAATCGCGCCAAAACAAGACTATTTAGCGTAACTGGCTAACCGCTGATGCATGCGTTTACGGCAGGCATCTCCAAATGCGCTAAATATCGCGTGATAGAACGGTGTTTCCCATGACTTGTATTCTGGATGGAACTGGGTGCCGTAAGCGAATGCCGTGGCGTGGCGTACCCGTGCCATTTCAACAATACCGTCTTCCGCGTGGGCCAATGGCTCAAGGGCGTCTGCCAGCCGATCAACCCCCTGACCGTGCAGCGAATTCACACGCACCGTGCCACTCCCCGCCCAGGCACGGGTGCTTGGGTCTGCTAGAAGCGTAATCGTATGCGCCGGCGCGTATTGGCCGTCATAAGACAAGGCCTTGTCTTCCCGGTGATCCCGTTTCCCGGGCAAGTCCTGTACCTGCTGATGCAGACTCCCACCTAGGGCAACATTCATTTCCTGAAACCCACGACAAACACCAAAAATTGGCACGCCTCGTAAGACGCACTCGCGCACCAAGGTCAAGGTAAGTGCATCGCGCCGATGGTCCAACGGTAGGCTCGGGTCCGTAACCGGCTGACCAAAATGTACCGGATCAATATTCGCCGGCGAACCGGGCAGCAGAACACCATCTA
>JABGTH010000283.1 GCA_018647275.1 Paracoccaceae bacterium | reverse complement strand
TGTTGTGAACTCTCATGAAATCATCACCGGTGATTTCACCCGCGACACAGAGTTTAGATTGCCAACGGAGCGGATGACCCTAGCGTTAGAGGCCCGTTTGCGTGACGACGTGTCGTTGTTTGACGCCTCTGATCTTGCCAAAGCTTTGTTGGGGGATTCAATCTTCTCAAACATGATGATCTTTGGCGCGGCCTGGCAGCGTGGTTTTGTGCCCCTTTCACAAGACGCGATTGTCCAAGCGATTACGCTGAATGGTACTGCTGTGGACCGCAACCTGCGCGCTTTTGAAATTGGGCGTTGGGCTGTGCTGTTTCCAAAGGATGCCGCTGCCATTTTGGCCCCAAGGGTGGTTTCACTGCCAACCAGCATGGCGGAAAAGATAGATTACCGCGCAGCGCAATTGATTGGGTATCAGGGCAAACGATTGGCCAAACGGTATCGCAAGTTTTTGGGTGGCATTTCTGATGACGCGGTGCGCATGGCTGCGGTTAGCGGATACCATAAGTTGTTGGCTTATAAAGATGAATACGAAGTGGCACGCCTGCTTCTTGATACCCGTAGCAAAGCGCGGGCAGAGTTTGATGGCGACTTTAAGATGACCTTTAATCTGGCACCACCCATCCTGTCCAAGAGGGAGCCGAATGGGCGACCGATTAAGCGCGAATTTGGTGCTTGGCTTGAACGCCCGCTGCGCCTGTTGGCAAAGCTGAAGGTTCTGCGTGGCACGCCATTTGATGTGTTTGGCTATACCGCTGAACGCAAGATGGAACGCGCGCTGATCACCCAATATGAGACGGATATGAAAGCTGTGTTGAGGGTTTTGAATGATCAAAACCGCGATGCAATTGTCGCCTTGGCAGAACTGCCGCTGCAAATCCGTGGTTTTGGTCCTGTGAAGCTAAAGAACGAGGGTGTGGCGGCCAAACGGCGTGAAGAGTTGTTAATTGCCATTCGAATGGGTGCTGAAACGCTGAACAAAGCGGCAGAATAATCAAGATCGCTTTATATTGGTTACGTTCATGTCATAAACACTGGGCATCGCTGATTTGAGGGATTAATTGCCCTATCAAAAGCAGTGGAGGCAGAGGCCAACAATGTCATTGAACACACGCGAAATTGCTCGCGAGATAAGTTATGCGCATTCCGTTAAAACGCGCAGTGGTCGAACAGTGGTGCGGTTGCTGGAAAACACGACGGGCCGATTGCGCCTGATCAAGCGGGCAAAAGGCTATGAAGATGAAGTCGCACTGGGGCGTGATTTTTGGCAGGTGATGGTCGATCGCTATGGTCTGAGCCTTGATATCGTTGGCGGTGCGTTGTCCAATATTCCCAGCGAGGGACCCGTTATTCTGATCGCCAATCACCCTTATGGTATCTTGGACGGGTTGATGATGGGTCATATCCTGTCTCAAGCCCGTGGAGATTTTCGCATTTTGGCCAACAGCGTGTTTCGCAAGGCAGAGGATCTGAACCGCATTGTTTTGCCGATCTCCTTTGATGAGACGCGCGAAGGGGTTCAAACCAACATTGCGACACGCAAGACGGCATTGGATTACCTCGGGCAGGGCGGCGCAATTGGCGTGTTTCCCGGTGGCACAGTTAGCACGGCCGAACGTCCCTTTGGTCGCCCAATGGACCCGATGTGGCGCAGCTTTACCGCGCGCATGATTGCCAAATCAAATGCCACAGTGGCCCCTATCTATTTTGACGGCCACACCAGCCGCCTGTTTCAGATGGCTAGCCATTTGCACTCGACATTGCGCCTTGGGCTATTGATCAAAGAGTTTAAGAAACGTGTGGACACACCAGTGCGGGTCGTGATCGGGGAACCGATTGGGCGTGATGTGCTGGACCCGATTGCAAAGGATTCCAAACAGATGATGGATTTCCTGCGCAAAGCCACGTATGAGCTGAACCCAAATCCGATCAAATCATTTGATCTTGGATATGAATTTGAGGACAGGCATCGCGCCTGATGACGCATGGCAGTTGGTATTTTTGATAGTGGTTTAGGTGGGTTAACTGTACTCGAGGCCGCGCAAAGGCGTCTTCCTGACGTTGACTTTATCTATCTGGCGGACAGCGAGCATGCGCCTTACGGCGTGCGCACGGCGGATGATATTTACGATCTAACCTGCAAGGCTGTGCAGCGTCTGTTTGATGCGGGCTGTGACCTTGTGATTTTGGCCTGCAATACGGCCTCTGCTGCTGCCCTGCGCCGTATGCAAGAAGGGTGGATCCCTGAGGGCAAACGCGTCTTGGGTGTGTTTGTTCCGTTGATCGAGGCCCTGACAGAGCGTGATTGGGGCGACAATTCACCACCGCGCGAAGTTGATGTGAAACATGTTGCGTTGTTTGCAACCCCTGCAACTGTATCTAGCCGTGCGTTTCAACGCGAATTGGCGTTCCGCGCGATTGGCGTGGATGTTGAGGCGCAGGCCTGCGGCGGTGTTGTGGATGCGATTGAAGACGGTGATTTTATTCTGGCCGAAGCGATGGTGCGTTCACATGTTGATGCGTTGAAGCGTAAAATGCCAAAGCCACAGGCGGCCATCTTGGGCTGCACTCATTACCCATTGATGTTGGATGCCTTCCAAGAAGCGCTTGGTGCGGATGTAAAGGTTTTCTCGCAGGCCAAGTTGGTAGGCGAAAGTTTGGCAGATTACCTGACACGTCACGGTGACAAAATCGGCAGTGGCGAACCAGCTTACCTGACCACGGGCGATCCCAAACAAGTCAGCAATCGTGCCACCCAATTCTTGCGACGACAGATCACTTTTACTGCAGCGTGATCTTTACCAATATATCGAGAAAAACATGACCTATTCTATCGCAATTTTGGGTGCCAGTGGCTACACGGGTGCCGAACTTATCCGCCTAATTTCTGAACATCCTTCTTTGAAAATCAAGGCGTTAGGGGCATATTCTAAAGCTGGAAAAACCCTTGCTTCCGTCTTTCCACACCTGCGCCATCTGGACCTTCCGGACATGGTTAAGTTTGATGAGATTGATTGGTCTGGCATTGATCTGTGTTTTTGCGCATTGCCGCATAAAACCAGCCAAGAGGTCATTCGTGACCTGCCGAAATCCCTTAAGATTGTTGATCTTAGTGCTGACTTCCGTCTGCGTGATCCTGAAGCCTACGCGGCGTGGTATGGCAATCCACACGGCGCTGTTGAGATGCAGGGCGAAGCGGTTTACGGCCTAAGCGAATTTTACCGTGTAGAGATTAAGAGGGCGCGTTTGGTGGCTGGAACCGGCTGCAATGCTGCGACGGGCCAATTCGTGCTGCGCCCGCTGATTGCTGCAGGGGTTATTGATCTGGATGAGATCATTCTGGACCTTAAATGTGCGGTGTCTGGCGCGGGCCGTGCGTTGAAAGAGAACCTTTTGCACGCTGAGTTGTCAGAGGGCTATCACGCCTACGCCGTTGGCAGTACGCACCGCCATTTGGGTGAATTTGATCAAGAATTCAGCGCCTTGGCAGGGCGTGATGTGAAAATCCAATTCACCCCTCATCTTGTTCCTGCAAACCGCGGCATTCTGGCGACGACCTATGTTAAAGGCGATGCGCAAGTGATCTATGACACGATGGTTGCGGCCTACGCGGATGAACCGTTCATTGAAGTGTTACCAATGGGCGAAACCCCAAGCACGCGTCATATTCGCGGTTCAAACTTTTGCCACATCGGTGTGGTTGCTGATCGGATCGAAGGACGCGCGATTGTGATCGCAGCACTCGATAATTTGACCAAGGGAAGCAGTGGGCAGGCGTTGCAAAATGCCAATCTGATGCTAGGTATACCAGAAACAACAGGGCTGATGATGGCCCCTTTGTTCCCTTGATACCTTAGGAATTGTAATGAAATCGCTTAAGAAACAACGCCGTATTCAAGTGATTGCGATCATGGCTGTTGCCTTGGTCCTTTCGACTGTTTTGATTGGCTATGCCTTGCGCGATGGCATCAATTTCTTCCGCTCTCCGACGCAAGTGGTCGAAGATCCACCCAGCTCATCCGAGGTGTTTCGCATCGGTGGGTTGGTCGAGGTTGGCAGCCTTGTGCGTGGTCAGGGCGAGACAATTCAGTTCGTCGTGACGGATGGTGGTGCGTCTATTCCTGCTATCTATTCGGGTGTTTTGCCCGACCTATTTGAGGAAAATCAGGGTATGGTGGGTACGGGACGTTTGATCAATGGTGTCTTCGAAGCCACTGAAATTCTTGCAAAACATGACGAAAATTATATGCCAACCGAGGTTATAGATGCCCTCAAGGCGCAGGGCGTCTATGTGGAGCCTGAAGGCAGCTAACGTACGCTGTAGCTACTGGAAATTAACCTGATTTAATCATTCTCGTCTGGTCAGAAATGGCCAGAGGATTAGGTGATGCAAACGGTACGACAGATTGCCCAACAGATTGTGGATCGCGAAGGCGTATATGTGAATGACCCTGATGATCCGGGTGGGGCCACCAATTTTGGCGTGACCATTCACACCATGCGGCGTCTTGGTTTGGACCTTGATCATGACGGGGATGTGGACAAACACGATGTGCAGATGCTGAGCTGTGCACAAGCCGTCGATATTTTCATCAAACATTATTTTGAGGGGCCGCTGATCTCGCAATTACCGCAGCCTTTGATATGTATGTGAACGCAGGCAGCAACGCGGTTCGCATACTAACGCTTGCTAATTGATATGGGGATTGAAGTTGTTGTTGATGGCGCCCTTGGCCCTCAATCCATTGCCGCGGTGCAGGCCGCGTTCGAAACTGCGGGTGGCTATTTGATCGACGCATATGGCATTGCGCGGCGCAATTATTACCTGCGCCTTGCGGATCGCCGTCCTGCCAGCCGTAAATACGCGCGTACGCGTGCAGGTAAAAAGGGCGGGTGGATCCGGCGCGCCGAAGAGTTCATTGCGCCCCAATACCATCTGTCGCAGTCACAGTTTAACAAGAGGGACGCGTTATGGGCATGATCGAACGAATGTTTCAGTTGATGTTTGATGGTGGAGGCAACGTGGTTCGCGACACTGTAGAGGTCTTTCGTGAGAACGCTGAGGCAGGATCACAGCGCGGCGCGCAGGTTCAAATGCAGGCCATGCGTGAATATGGTGAGGAGTTTGCGATCCCTCGCCAGGGTTGGTTTGATCGCTTTATGGATAGGGTGAACCGCTTGCCGCGTCCTGCATTGGCCCTTGGGACACTGGGATTGTTCGTGGCGGCCATGATCGATCCCTTGTGGTTTTCGCAGCGAATGCAAGGGATTGCGCTGGTACCTGAACCGATGTGGTGGTTGTTGGGAGTTATTGTCTCGTTCTATTTTGGGGCGCGGCATCAGGTGAAAAGCCAGAAGTTTCAGCGTGAAATTGTTGGCACAATGGCCCATGTCCCCCAAGTGATGCACAATATCAAAGCATTGAAAGAGCTACGCGCAGAAAGCGTTGGTGTGGCCGACAGTGGCTCAGATGTGCGCTTGTCTTTGGCCTCAATTGCACCAGATGCCAATGCGGCACTTGAGGCATGGCGCAAACGCGACCATTGACCCGCGACAATGTGAACCGAAGTTGTGCGCGAATATCATTGGCGTGGTTTGGGGCAAGGCCTATAGTTGGCGTAGCTTTTCAAATTGGATGCCATTGATGATCACTGAACTTGGACACTTTGCCCTGATTTTAGCCTTTATGGTTGCGATCGTTCAGACCTTTGTTCCATTGGTCGGCGCCCACAAGGGTTGGCGGTCATGGATGGCGGTTGCAGAACCTGCCGCGTCGGCCCAATTCATGTTAACGGCTTTTGCATTCGGCGCCTTGATGTGGGCGTTTATATCATCTGATTTCAGTCTGTTGCTGGTTGTTCAGAACAGCCATTCTGCCAAACCAATGCTGTATAAAATCAGTGGCACATGGGGCAACCATGAGGGGTCAATGTTGCTTTGGCTCCTGATTGTTTCCCTGTTCGGCGCTACTGCTGCGTGGTTTGGAACCAACCTGCCACCCAGCCTGCGGGCCCGTGTTTTGTCGGTTCAGGGCGCGATTGGCGTCGCATTTTTTGCGTTTATTCTGTTTACCTCAAACCCGTTTACGCGTCTTGCCGTTCCACCCTTTGATGGGCAGGATTTGAACCCTTTGTTACAGGACCCTGGTTTGGCGTTTCCCCCGCCATTTTTGTACTTGGGCTATGTGGGTCTAAGCATGGCATTCAGCTTTGCCGTTGCTGCATTGATCGAGGGGCGTGTGGATGCGGCGTGGGGACGTTGGGTCCGTCCGTGGACGCTTGCGGCGTGGATTTTCCTGACCATCGGCATCGCGCTTGGGTCATGGTGGGCCTATTATGAACTTGGCTGGGGTGGGTTCTGGTTCTGGGATCCTGTTGAAAACGCATCCTTTATGCCGTGGTTGCTGTCTGCTGCTTTGCTGCATTCTGCCATTGTGGTCGAAAAGCGTGAAAGCTTGAAATCTTGGACAATTTTGCTGGCGATCTTGGCCTTTGGTTTTTCATTGATTGGCACGTTTATCGTGCGTTCGGGTTTGCTGACTTCTGTGCACGCCTTTGCCAATGACCCTGAGCGGGGTGTGTTTATCCTAATGATCCTTGGCTTTTTTACTGGCGGTGCGTTGATCCTATTCGCGTTGCGTGCAGGCACGATGGAAGCAAAGGGCGTCTTTGGACTGGTCAGCCGTGAAAGTGCGTTATTGACCAACAACATCCTTCTTGCCGTCAGCTGTTTCGTGGTTTTCGTGGGTACAATATGGCCCTTGGTGGCTGAGATGTTCTTTGACCGCAAATTGTCGGTGGGGCCGCCGTTCTTCAACATGGCCTTTACGCCGTTTATGTTGGTTCTAGGATTGGTTTTGCCAGTGGGCGCGATGATGCCGTGGAAGCGTGCCGAGATTAAGCGCGCGTTTTATCCGCTGCGTTATGCGTTTGTTCTGGCGCTTGCGATTGCGGGATTGGTTTGGGTTATGCAGACAGGTCGATCCATATTGGGACCGATTGGCGTTTTCTTAGCTGCGTGGGTTGTCATGGGCGCCATCATCGATCTGGCATCGCGTACCGGGCGCGGGGGTGGTCATTGGGGCCGTTTGTTGCGTTTGCCACGTGCAGATTGGGGCAAGATGCTGTCGCATTCCGGTCTTGGGATTACCATGCTGGGCGTCGCAGGCATTACGTCTTGGCAGTACGAGGATATTCGTGTGGCCCAAATCGGCCAGCCCTATGATGTAGGGGCCTATACGATCACGCTGAACGGGGTCGCGGATTCTGAGGGGCCGAACTATTTGGCAACGATCGCGGATATCACATTGTCCAAAGATGGGCGTGTTTTGTCAGAGATGCGTCCAGAAAAGCGGATTTATCCTGTGGCCCAGATGCCAACGACAGAGGCGGCCATCGACTATAATTTGGCCCGTGACGTCTATGTTGTGATCGGGGATGAGCAGGATGCAGGCGGTTGGGCTGTGCGGACCTATGTGAAACCATTGACCAACTGGATTTGGATTGGATGTGCTTTCATGGCACTTGGTGGGTGCTTTAGCCTCTCAGATCGGCGTTTCCGCGTGGCCGCAGGGGCGCGTAAAACAAACGCCAAAGCGATGCCAGCAGAATGAAGCGTTTTGTTTTCCTTTTGATGTTGATCGCCTCGCCATTGTGGGCGGTTGAGCCAGACGAGATTTTGGATGATCCCGCCTTGGAGGCCCGTGCGCGTGATCTGTCCAAGGGGCTGCGCTGTCTGGTGTGTCAGAACGAAAGCATTGACGAAAGCCACGCATCTTTGGCGCGTGATTTGCGTATTCTGTTGCGCGAACGTTTGGTTGCTGGGGACAGTGACGAAGCGGCGGTGGATTTCATCGTTGATCGCTACGGTGAATATGTACTACTGCAACCGCGTGCAAATGGCTCCACGTTGCTTTTGTGGGCGTCTGGCCCGTTGATGCTACTGCTTGCCGGTGGAATTGGGATCATTTACCTGCGCGGGCGTGCCACGGGATCTACCAGGGATGATACTGGCCTGAGCGATGCGGAAAAAACGCGCTTGGCTCAGATATTAGATAATGATTTCAAAGATTGACGTGCGGTTCTGCTTTCCCACTGCAACGCGTTTGATATGCTTCTGCTAAGCCAGTCAAAAGGACAAGATGCCATGGATTACCAGACGATCAAATTTGAACTGAACGACAACATTGCTGTCATTACCTTGGATCGTCCTGATGTGATGAACGCGATGTCGACCCAGATGCGGGCAGAAATTCAACATGCGGTCAAAGAGGGTGGGCGCA
>JABGTH010000281.1 GCA_018647275.1 Paracoccaceae bacterium | reverse complement strand
CGAAGGATACTGAAAATGGATGTTACGGACGTAGAGCAGCTGTTTACCCGCGCGGATGGATCATTTGCATTTGCCCGTTGGGGGCGTGGGATTGCACCGGTGGTGTTTGGCGTCGAAGATGAAACCCTGGGCGTCATCAAAGGTGCCATTGATGCAGTGTGTCGATTAGCAAGTCACGAAATGACAGATGGCGATGCGGAACTCGGTAGCAACTTTATGAGGTTCTTCTTCCGCGATTGGGATGAATTGCTAGAGGTTCCGCGCCTTGGCGATATGGTCCCAGATCTTGAGCCGTTGGTGGGCCGTCTTAAAGACGCAGATGCAAACCAGTACCGCGCGTTTCGCTTCGATGATGTAGGCGCGATTAAAGCTTGCTTCGTTTTTCTGCGTATGGATGACAGCCTGTCCGCACTGCCCGCAGATACATTGGCGCTAAGCCAAGCGACGCAATCGATGCTGTTGTGGTCTGACACGGCGTTTAAAACCCAGTCGCCGCTGGCATTGGTCGGTGAAACAACTGTTTTGCGCCCAGAAATTGGCCAAGTGATCGCTGCAGCCTACGATCCCACTTTGCCTGTATCGTCCCAAGACCCAACACATGCACTGCGAATGTCTGCGCGTATTGGTGTAATGCAATGATCCCGCACAGCTTCCCAGTCACCGTCTATTATGAAGACACCGATATGGCAGGCATCGTCTATTATGCCAACTATTTGCGTTATATTGAACGTGCGCGTTCTGAGATCGTTGAAGAGTTGGGCATCGATCAGCGCACAATGCGCGATGCGGGAATCGTATTTGCGGTTACGCGGGTTGAAGCGGATTATCTTGGATCTGCGAGATTGGGCGATCGCGTTAAAGTCGTCACGACGCATTATGCGTCTGGCGCTGTCCGTTGGGTGTTTGACCAAACTGTTGAACTGGATGGTAAACGAATTTTCCGTGCGAAAGTGACTGCTGCTTGCATGACAGTTGAGGGAAAACCAACCCGTCTTCCTGCGGAAATCCGCGCATTAAAGCAGTCCTAAACCTGTTCTGACGCCATAGTGATGGCTTTCTCCCTGTTATTGCGCTACAAACATGCTCAATGATGGTCAAAAAACTGACCGCAACAAAAGAGCAGGCACATGGAAGCAGAAACGCTAGCCCTAGCGCATGAGATTGATTTCTCTATGTGGGCATTATTCGCACGCGCGACACTCGCTGTAAAAATAGTTATGATCATGCTGATCGTTGCCTCTTTTTGGGCATGGTCGATTATTGTTCAAAAGATGATCAGTTATCGCAATGCGCGGACTGAAGCGCGGGTATTCGATCAAAAATTCTGGTCGGGCGAACCGCTGGACGCGTTGTTTGATCAAATTGGGCCAGCACCTAACGGACATTCTGAAAAGGTATTTGCCGCTGGTATGACCGAATGGCGCCGTTCGCATCGCGACGATGGTGGTTTGATTGCTGGTGCAAGCGCGCGCATCGACCGCAGCATGGATGTTGCTATTAATAAGGAAGCGGAAAGCCTGCAAAAGGGTCTGACAGTTTTGGCAACCGTGGGGTCGACTGCTCCGTTTATTGGGTTGTTCGGGACCGTGATTGGAATCATGAACGCCTTTATCGAAATTGCAGAACAACAAAATACCAACCTTGCCGTAGTGGCACCGGGTATTGCCGAGGCTTTGTTGGCCACAGGTTTGGGCCTATTGGCCGCGATCCCAGCTGTTGTGTTTTACAATAAACTAAGCGCGGACAGTGATCGCATTATTTCTGGCTACGAAGCATTCTCTGATGAATTCGCAACCATCCTTAGCCGTCAGTTGGACAGTTAAGGCATGGGTGCGGGAACAGTACAAAAAGACGATGGGGGCGGACGCCGTCGTCGTCGTCGCGGCAGCGCACGGCCAATGGCGGAAATTAATGTTACGCCGTTTGTTGATGTTATGTTGGTGTTGCTGATAATCTTTATGGTAGCAGCACCATTATTAACAGTCGGTGTGCCCGTTGAGCTGCCCAAGACGGCTGCGGGCGCATTGCCGGTGGATCAGGAAGAACCACTGACAGTGACGATCACGGCCGAGGGTTCCATACAAATCCAAACTACGGAAACACAGCGCGATCAGTTAATCACACGCTTGCGTGGCATTGCGGCGGAACGCGAGAGCGACCGTGTATTTCTTCGTGCTGATGGTGCGGTACCTTACTTGCAAGTCATGCAAGTGATGGGCGCGTTGAACGCTGGTGGCTTTTCCAACATCGGTCTGGTGACAGATATCGGTGGCCCCGCGCTTGACGGGGCGGATCAGTAAGGTCGAGGGGCGCAAGCTGTGAACACAGGGCAGATCATATCGGCGGTAGGGCACGCGATTTTGATAGGTTGGATGGTGTTCGGTGGGGTTTTCCGCACCGAACAGCTACCTATCGAAGCAACGGAGGTCTCTGTCATCTCTGGTGAAGCCTATGCCGCATTGATGGCAGCCCAAGATTCACCAACCTCTCAAAATGAAGTGGCCCAACCCGCACAGCCCATTGCGGATAACGAGGTTGTGGACGTCCCAGCGCCTGAGACGTTACCAGAGCAAGAGACACCGAATTCTGCGCCTGTGCCCTTTGCTGATGATGCGCCTGATGTCAGTGAATTAATCCCGTTGCCAGATGTTGAAGTGTCTGATGAAGCGCCCGTGCTACCAACGCCAGAACCAAAAGTGGCTGTTGAAGCTCCTGAAACAAGTGAAACACCAGTTCCACAAGCGTCCGTTCGTGTTGCACCTGAAGCGGTGACTGCACCTGACCCAGAAGCCCGGCCCAATCCTGTTGAGCAGGACGCGGTTCAACAGGCTGAAGTTGGCGAAACCGTTGTTGAGCCGCAAGAGGCGACTGCACCTGAAGAGGCAGCAATAGAGATCGTGACCGAGGCAGAGCAACCTGCAGCCGCACCAGAAACATCACTTCGTCCACCGCCGCGTCGTCCTACACGTCCCGCGGTACAGACTGCTGAAACGTTAGAGCCTGCTGCAGAGCCGGTGGCCCAAGAACAATCGGGTTTCCCCGCAGTCGAAGACGCATTGGCTGAAGCTTTGGGGCAAGTTACGGAAACGCCGCGTGCGCCAAGCGGCCCACCATTATCTGCGGGCGAAAAGGACGCATTGCGGGTCGCCGTGCAGGACTGCTGGAACGTCGGTTCGCTATCTAGCTTGGCCCTCGAAACTACAGTTGTTGTGGCGGTGTCTCTTACGCAAGATGGCAAACCAATTGTGTCTTCGATCCGCCAAGTGGGTAGCGAAGGCGGAACTAGCGCCTCGGTAAATCAAGCGTTTGAGACCGCCAGACGAGCGATTATCCGCTGCGGAACCCGTGGTTTCCAATTACCCAGCGACAAATACAATCAATGGAAAGACATTGAAATGACATTCAATCCCGAAAGGATGCGCATCAAATGATGGTTCGAATTTTTATAACCCTGATGGCTTTGGTGATGACGGCGACGCTCTCGTTGGCTCAACAAGGCCCGTTGCGCATCGAAATCACTGAAGGTGTTATTGAACCTTTGCCGTTTGCGACACCAAATTTTGTGGCCGAAAACGGCAGTAGCGTCGAGATGGGAGCACAGTTGGCTCGTGTCGTGGCCGCTGACTTGCAAAACACCGGATTGTTTCGCGAAATTCCGGCCACGGCCTATATCAGTAACGTAACCGACTTCGGGTCAGTCATCCAGTATCCTGATTGGAAAGCGATCAATGCGCAGGCTTTGGTTACTGGTGCAGTGAATGTCTCTGGCAATAATCTTACGGTTAAGTTCCGCCTTTATGATATCTTTTCGGGTGCCGAATTGGGCAATGGCCTACAGTTCCAAGGAACGACAGAAGGTTGGCGTCGTATGGCGCACAAGGTTGCAGATGCAGTTTACAGCCGGGTCACGGGTGAAGCCGGCTATTTCGACAGTCGCGTTGTTTTCGTTTCGGAAACGGGACCCAAAAATAAGCGTCAAAAGCGTTTGGCAGTCATGGATTATGATGGTGCTGGCTTGAAATACCTGACTGATAGTCGTTCATTGGTTCTTGCACCGCGTTTTAGCCCTACAGGTGACCGGGTCCTTTACACTTCATATGAAACAGGTTTCCCGCGTATTTATGTTTTGGATGTAGGCAGCGTCCAGCGCCGCGTGTTGGAAAGCGGCGAAGGCTCGATAAGCTTTGCTCCGCGTTTTTCACCAAACGGGCAAACGGTTGTTTATTCCCAGGCCACAGGCAGTAACACAGACATTTATACAATGGACATCGCATCAGGCCGCTCAACGCGCCTGACGTCGGCACCATCTATCGAAACAGCGCCAAGTTACAGCCCGGATGGCAACAGTATCGTGTTTGAGAGCGACCGCTCTGGAGCGCAGCAGTTGTACATCATGTCCGCTAACGGTGGAGAGGCAAAACGTATTTCATTCGGGCAGGGTCGCTATGGTACGCCTGTGTGGTCTCCGCGTGGAGATCTGGTTGCCTTTACAAAGCAATCCAAAGGGCGCTTCCACATTGGCGTTATGCGGGTTGATGGAAGTGAAGAGCGTCTTTTGACTGCGTCCTTTTTAGATGAGGGGCCAACGTGGTCGCCAAATGGTCGTGTGATCATGTTCCACCGCGAGACCCAAGGGGCTGATGGCCGATCAACATTGTATTCTGTGGACATCACTGGGCGTAACTTGCGTCCTGTGCGTACCCCCGAGGGTGGTTCCGACCCATCGTGGTCTCCATTGCAGAAATGATCCGAAACAATTTGAAATGTGGCGTGCGATGACAGCTTGCCACAACCGTGATAGAAGAACCTAAATAATAGTTAGACCTAAAAAACGAGGCGAAGCAGATGAAATTGACAATCAAAGTAATTCTGATGACGGGCGCGCTATCTATGGCCGCTTGTACTAACGCAGGCAAATTGGGTGGAGGTGCTGGTGACGGTGCATTTGACCCAAATGCTGCGGGGAACTCTAGTGTGATTGCGGGCAGTGCGTCTGATCCAGCGACTACCGCGTACTTCCAGCAAGCTGTTGGCGATCGTGTGACGTTTGAAGTCGATCAATCATTATT
>JABGTH010000171.1 GCA_018647275.1 Paracoccaceae bacterium | reverse complement strand
GGGCGCACAAAATCTGAGGCAAAGGCGAAGGTTGCGCGATTGCGCAGCAGTTGCCGTGCGTTGGTGAAATCAGAAAAGACGCTGCAACCACCCTATGCCACAAAATCAGCAGCAAAGGGTGTTCGTGCAAGGTTTATAAGAACAAGGTCGATTAGATCTCGTCTGCGAAGTGCTGCATTGTCAGCTTGATCGGATTTGGTGCTGCCTGTCCTAGACCGCAGATTGAGGCATCTGTCATTGCCGTGCACAGTTCGGTCAACAACGGCTGATCCCATGTTTCTGATTGCATCAGCTGCACTGCTTTTCCACACCCAACGCGGCAGGGTGTGCATTGCCCACAGCTTTCGTCTTCAAAGAACCGAAGCATGTTCAGGGCCGCATCACGGGCGCGATCCTTTTGGGACAAGACAACAACAGCCGCAGAACCAATGAAGGTGCCGTGTGGTTGTAGTGTGTCGAAATCAAGCGGGATGTCGTTCATTGAGGCAGGCAACAGACCGGATGACGGGCCGCCCGGTTGGTAGGCTTTGAATTCATGCCCATCCGCCATGCCACCAGCGGCGGCAATGATGTCAGTGATGGTTGAACCTGCGGGCAACAAGTAAACGCCGCCCTTTGCCACACGGCCAGAAACGGAATAGCTGCGCAAACCTGTGCGGCCATTCAATTCGGTTGTGTTCAGGCATTCAGGACCTTCGCGGCAAATTTTCGCGATCCAGTAAAGTGTTTCGACGTTGTGCACCAAGGTGGGTTGGCCAAAAATACCCACTTGCGCAACGAACGGTGGGCGGTGACGTGGCATACCACGTTTACCCTCAATACTTTCGATCATTGCAGATTCTTCGCCGCAAATATAAGCACCAGCACCGCGGCGCACTTCGATATAACCCGCGTCAACTATGCCGGATTCTTCGAGTGCGTTGATTTCGCGCGCCAAGATTTCAAGGACTGCGGGGTATTCATCCCGCATGTAGATATAGGCGCGATCTGCCTCAACGGCCCACGCTGCGATCAACATGCCCTCTAAGAATAGATGCGGTGTGCGCTCTAGGTAATAGCGATCTTTAAACGTGCCTGGTTCGCCTTCATCGCCGTTCACGGCGATATAGCGCGGTCCTGCGTTGCCACGTACAAAGCCCCATTTGGTGCCTGAGGGGAAACCTGCACCACCAAGGCCGCGCAAACCGCTTTTCTTGATCTTGGCCTGAACGTCTTCCCAATTGCCGTTTGCACGCAGGTCTTTAAGGGCTGTATAACCCCCGTCAGCTGTGTAGTCGGCATGGGTTTCGTATTTGGGGATATGGGCGCCGGTGTCATCAGCTGCGATGGCCGCCTCGACTTTTCCAAACGTCGCTTTGTCGATGTGGTTGTGGCCAATTTCCAAAACAGGCGCGGTGTCACAACGGCCCATGCAAGGGGCGCGCAGTACGCGGACCTCTTCAGGGTTTAAACCGTCCTCAAGGGCAGATTTCAGTGCTTGTGCACCAGCAAGTTCGCATGACAGAGAATCACAGACACGGATTGTCAGTGCAGGCGGAGGCGTGTCGGCTTCTTTGACCACATCAAAGTGTGCGTAAAAGGTGGCGACTTCGTAGACTTCGGCCATGGACAGGCGCATTTCTTCGGCTAATGCACGAAGGTGCGCCGCGCTGAGGTGGCCATAGGTGTCTTGGATCTTGTGCAGGTATTCGATCAACAAATCCGCACGGCGTGGTTCTGTGCCAAGCAATGCTTTGACTTCGTCCCATGCCTGATCAGTCAATTGGCGGCCTTTTGGGTGGTGACGCCCTTTGCCCTTGCCTGATTTCCAAACGCCATCGCCGTGTTTTTTCGATGTATCAGTGGCCATGTGCTGTCTCCGCATCCAAAGTCGATCAAGAATTAAAGGTTTGGTAGCAGGGTTTGGTTGGTTGGTTACCCTCAAAAACGACAATTCAGGGTGGGTTTCAGGTCACTTGGCGGTGGCTTTGTCGTGAATGCTCTGCAAGGTTGCCTAAAGTAAAGGGCAGGCTGGGGTGTTCTTATAATTTAATGTTAAGAACCGAGGTCTAAAAGGCGTACAAATAGTTGAGAGCTCTTAGAATGTGCGCCCGATAATAATCTTTGCATTTGCCAGCCGTTTTTCCGCCCTAATGCTGGTGCTAGCCTGAACATTTGGTGGTGTATTGCCATTGGCCAGTGTCTTTAGCATTACCGTTTTGGTTTTCATTTTGGATCGAATTTCAAACGCCGAACCCATCGAGATTTCCAACGAAAACGGACATAGTTTGTCGCTGTGGATTGGTGTTAAATTTCGTCGTTTTCGCGACGTGTATTTGAAGCATCGCACAAGCAAAACACTTGTCGACATTCGATAAAGTTTTGATTTTTATCGGTGCAGGGTTGTGGTCTGGCCAAGTCTCCAACCCCAAGGCACATGAGTTGATCCACAGATCTTCACGCGGACCGCGCTGGTTAGGTATCACTATTTATTGCTCGCTTTTGTTTGGGTATCACGCCAGTGCCCACCCTAAAGTGCATCATGTTGAGACTGCGACGGACCGTCATCCAAATTCTGCGCGATTTGGCGAAAGGGTCACCGCATTTTTATGCGGGCTTGTTTGGCCTTGGTGCTAAATATCTGGTGCAGAGTAATGGACCGCCGTGTGGCAAAGTGGATGACCCATTAGATGACTTTTTTGGCCAAACTTATTTTGCGGGCTGCGCTAATAATCTGTCTTTTGGTTGGCGAAACTGCAAGTGCTGAAACAATGATTGCTGCGAAGTTTGACGCCTATACAAAAGGCAAAATGATGTTTTTTGACCAAATAAGTAAACCATATGGGGCAGAACGATATCTGGAAGATCGTCGGGTTAATTGGTCATTTTTGGATGGCATCTGCAAAGATGGTTATTGGTCTGAAAAGGCGGGCGAGATTTGCTTTGTTTATGAAGATAAAAACACCCCCCAATTTTGGTATTTGAAGAAAGCCACAATGGTTTGGTTGCGCGTTTTAGCGGTAATTCCGAGAAAGTTGACCTGAATGAAGCGCAAGATACAGATCAGGAAATGATCTGTTTAGGGCCTGACTTAGGGGTTTGAATCGTACAGGTCGTTTGAACGCCCACGCAGCTCTTCACTAAGTTAGCAGCGGCTTTGTGCATTCAGCATTGGTAACTTAGGGCGCTACATTTTAGGTGAAACACACCGGAAGGCCCGTCATTCGAAGATTTCGAAAAGGTTTCAAAATGTCAGCACAATCCACAGATGCACCAATCTATTTTGGTGGCTTCACAGCGGTGATGTCATCATTCTTTGTAAACCTGATCGAAAATAGAGGTATGGCACGCTCTGCCGAAGTGCGCAGCGAACAGATCGCCGCACTGAATGCCAAGTCTGACGAAGAGCTTGCAGCGATGCGTTTAAACCGTAGCGACATTGCGCTGCATGTGTTTCGCGATCGTTTGTACATTTAAGACAGCCAATTCTACCACTCACGGTATTGACAGTGGACGCGGGTCGGGCCAACGCTGCGGCTATGTTTGACCTGCGCCCAGTTGGATACGTGATCGGCCTTTTGGTCACTATGCTTGGCTTTGCCATGCTTTTGCCTTTAGTTGTTGATGTAGCCGAAGGCTTGGGCCATTGGCCTGCTTTTGCAGAAAGCGCGATGATCACCATTTTGGTCGGTGGTATCTTGTCGCTAAGCTGCGCCAATGCGGTGCGCCAAGAACTCACAATTCCGCAAACATTTATCCTTACGACCGGTGTCTGGCTGATGCTGCCTATCTTTGGGGCGTTGCCATTTGTTTTTGGTGCCACAGAAGCACGCTATGTC
>JABGTH010000167.1 GCA_018647275.1 Paracoccaceae bacterium | reverse complement strand
CACCGCCGTATTCTTTGGGCCAATTGGGGGCAAGCCACCCCTGGGCGTTCAAGATCGCGTGCCAACCTTCCATATCATCCTTAGTTAGATCACCACCAAGGCGCACCTTTTCGGATAACTCCTTTGTGAGTTTCTCACTCAAGAAGGCGCGAACCTCGTCGCGAAAATCGAGATCATCTTTGGAATAATTCAGGTCCATGGAAGGTCCCCTTTCCTTTAGGCCATTCAGCCCTTTTTGTTCAAACTGTCAAAACTCTTGCCAGATAAGACCATTTGTTTAAGTAGCGGTGCCGCGACCCAAAACTTAGGGTCATCTTCGGCATATGTCGAAATGTCTTCCAGTAAATCTGGTAATCCAACCATATCTGCCCACTTCAGCGGGCCACCCAAATAGCGCGGAAATCCGTACCCAAACAATAGCGTCATATCCACATCCAGTGGGCGGCGCGCGATCCCCTCGCCAACAACTTTTGCAGCTTCATTTACCATTGAGGCCATGTAACGGCGAATGATTTGTTCTTTCGTAAATGCACGTTGAATAGTGCCCGCAGCTGCTCGATCTGTCGCAATAAGGTTCATCACCTCAGTGTTTGGCACACGCGCTTTTGCACCAGCAGCATAGTCGTAATACCCTTTACCAGTTTTTTGTCCAAAGTTGCCCGCCTCGCACATCTTGTCCGCATAGGTGCTGACGCCTTCAATCCCCGCTTCAATTCGTTTGCGTTTACGCACGGCCCAACCGATATCAAGCCCGGCCAAATCAGCCACTGCGAATGGGCCCATTGCAAATCCAAAGCCTTCAAGCGCAGCGTCGATGTCATAGGGGCTCGCACCTTCCATCACCATTTTATCGGCAGCATCGCGATATGTGGCAAGGATCCGGTTACCGATAAAGCCGTCACAAACACCCGCCCGGACACTAATCTTTTTCATGCGCTTGCCAAGATCGAAACCAGTGGCAACAACGTCGATCGCCGTTTTGCCAGCTACCACCACCTCAAGAAGTTTCATCACGTGCGCCGGTGAAAAGAAGTGCAACCCAATGACTTCTTGGGGTCGTGATGTGACCGCCGCGATTTCGTCCACGTCTAGGTAGGACGTGTTAGAGGCAAGGATAGCACCCTGTTTACAGACCGCATCCAACTGGATGAAGACCTGTTTCTTCACATCCATGTCTTCAAAGACCGCTTCAATGACAAGGTCGGCCTCTGACAAGTCAGCATAGTCGTTCGCAACGGTCAGCGTCTCGTTCAAGATTACCTGATGTTGTTCGGTTGTGATTTTTCCGCGTTTCAACGCACCAGCAAGATTGCCTGCAATGCGCCCATGAGCGGCCTCACAAGCGACAGGTGTCATCTCAATTAATGTCACCTGAAAACCCGACAGCAGAGCCGCGGTTGCGATCCCTGCGCCCATAGTACCGCCGCCGATCACACCGATATGATCGAGAGGACGGGGAGTAACGCCTTTCAGCTCAGGCAAGTTGCCGACAGCACGTTCAGAAAAGAACGAATGGATCATGCCCTTGCTTTGGTCAGATTTCAAAAGATTTGTGAAAATTTGACGCTCAGCAGCCAGCCCTTCTGCAAATGGTTTTTCAACACCCGCTTGAACGGCGCGCACGCATTGAGCAGGCGAAATTTGACCACGCCCACGTGCCAGGATCGCGTCATAGGCTGCGTCCCAATCAATCGCGTCAGGGGCAACCATTTCACTAACGGGGCGGCGGGGTGCGTCCTTGGCCAACAGATCGGTTATATATGCCAAACCGTTCTCCAACGGATTACCGTCTTGCACCAGATCGATCACACCCATGTTGGCGGCCTCAGCAGCACCAATCTGACGGCCGGTTGTCATGATATCCAATGCTGCGTCCACACCTGTCACACGCGGAAGACGTTGCGTGCCACCGGCACCTGGTATCAGCCCTAGGTTAACCTCTGGCAGGCCAATGCGTGCTGACGGCACCGCAATGCGGTAATGACAGCCCAATGCAACTTCAAGCCCACCACCCAAAGACACACCATGCATCGACGCAACTACAATCAGTGGCGATGCCTCAATCCGATTGATCACATCAGGCAATGCCGGAGCCATTGGCGGCTTACCAAATTCCGTGATGTCTGCCCCTGCGATAAAAGCACGGCCTTCGCCCACAATCATCACTGCGCGCACACCACTGTCTGCCTCAGCCTGATCCATACGATCCATTAACCCTTGGCGCACTGCATGACTTAGTGCATTGACGGGTGGATTTTGGATCGTGAGAACGGCGATGTCACCGTTGCGCGAATAGGCAATATTGTCAGACATTTAATGGCTCCCGAACAGAAACTATGAAGCAAGCGATACATAAACATACGTTAGTACGGTACCCGCTTGTGCAGTTTCAGATTAGAGGGCAAAATTGCTTTGCCGCAAGCGGAACCTCTTGCCATCAAACTTTGCGCCGTAGCGTAACAATGAAAAAGGCAGGATGCTGAAACACCCTGCCTTTTCAATTTTCAAACCTCAAAGTCATCAAGGGCGAACCCCGCTTACCTTTGCTTTTACGTGCGACGAGGAGTTTGACCGCCACCCTTGCCAGCATCACTGGCAGCACGACGTGCTTTGTTCTTTTTGCTGTTTGGTTTTCCAACTGCCGGTGCGCCACCTGGGCCAGTCTTTGGCTTACCGCCAAACTTCCCCTTGGGCTTGCCAGCGTATGGTTTGCCATCTGACTTACCGCGCGGTTTGTACTCAGCTACAGCACCTTCATCACGGGCACGGTCCATTGTGGAACGTGGCTTTTCAAAACGCTTGGACGCAGGGTGCGCACCAGCGGGTTTGCCACCCTTGCTTTCTGGTTTTGGCTTACGTGGTTTTGGTGTTGGTGCATCATCCCATTCAACCGGTTTGTTGGCTGGCTTAGAGGCTGCTGCTGGCTTGTAATCGTCTTGTGGCTTTGGCGCATAATCCGCTTTGGGCTTGCGATCATAATCCCGCTTTGGTTTTTTGTCATAGCTTGGCTTGTCACCGCGCGGAGCATCAGATTTGCCAAAGGATTTTCCTGATGGTTTTCCACCTGGCTTGCCGCCGAACGCTGGACGCGGGCTGCTCGCTGCAGCTGGCGGTTTTGCCAATTCAGTCAGAACCAAACCACCTTCGACAGTCATGGAACTGCCCAAAGCTGCTTTGAAACCAGCGACGCTGCCTTCTTGCATCTCAACAAATGTCTCGTCGTTTTGAATGCGGATCGCACCGATATCATCTTTGGTGATGCCACCGCCATTGCAAAGGATCGGCAACAAACGACCAACAACGATACCTTGGTTACGGCCAGTGTTCACAGAGAACCACTTGCTTGGACCAAACGGTGCGCGTGCTTTAGGCGGCTTGTTGTCACCCGCTTTTGACAACTCTTCAGGAGCAGATACACGCGCTGCATATAGGCGCATATAAGCCGCTGCCATTTGTTCAGTGCTGAAGTTTTCAACCAGCTTTGCAACCATGCCAGCTTCGTTTTCAGCAATTGGTTCATGCCACATTGGGTCGGCCAAAAGACGTTCTTGATCCTTCGCACGAACATCATCAGCAGATGGCGCGCTGATCCAATTTGCACTGACCTTTGCACTTTGCAAAATGCGTTCTGCCTTGCGGCGTACCT
>JABGTH010000169.1 GCA_018647275.1 Paracoccaceae bacterium | reverse complement strand
CGTATAGTCATAGGCCAAACCAGGATTCTCGGCGATCGCCAAGCAAGGCACCGCAACGCCTGGAGAATAGGCCAAAGACAAGTCCCGTTGCGTGGTCATTGGAACAGTGGCCGTGATTTCAAATTTTCCAGGTGTTGGCTCTAAGTGAAAGGCCAACGCCTCTTCATCGGTGACTCTAGTCTTTGACATTGTGCATTTTCCTCCAATTAGAGATTTAACCGTAAACGAGAGATCTGAGACCCTCAATGGTTAAGCACTTTACGGGTTTTCCCACCTCGTCCGTCTTTGTAAGGTCAGCTAACACTTGTCGGGGGACAAAATATGACCGTCACACCAATGATGGCCCAGTATCTAGAGATAAAAGCCGCGCATCCTGATGCTTTGCTGTTTTATCGTATGGGCGATTTCTATGAAATGTTCTTTGATGATGCCGTTGCCGCAGCTGAAAGCTTAGACATCGCTCTGACCAAACGCGGCAAACATGAGGGCAATGACATTCCCATGTGCGGCGTGCCTGTGCATGCGGCCGAAGGGTATCTGCTGACCCTCATACGCAAAGGATATCGCGTTGGCGTTTGCGAGCAGCTGGAAAGTCCTGCTGAAGCAAAGAAACGTGGCTATAAATCAATCGTAAAACGCGATGTTGTGCGTCTTGTCACCCCAGGCACCTTGACAGAAGACAGCTTGCTGAACGCACGCAGCCACAATTATCTCGCAGCGTTTGTTGAGGTTCGCGATCAAGCTGCTATTGCATGGGTCGATATTTCCACTGGTACGTTCAACGCGATGAAGGCGAACCAAACGCGGTTGGGTCCTGAACTCGCCCGCTTGTCCCCGTCCGAGTTGATAGTCCCACAGGCACTAGAGAACGATTTACACCAGTTAGTAACTGAATTTGGAATTTCATTGACGGGATTGTCAGGATCTTCTTTTGACAGCACGTCTGGAGAAAAGCGCCTTTGTGATCTGTTCGGCGTCAGCACTTTGGACGCCTATGGTAACTTCGATCGAGCCGAAATTGCTGCGATGGGCGCCATCGTTGAGTACCTAAATATTACTCAAAAGGGTAAATTGCCTCTATTACAGCCCCCACAGCAGGAACAGCATAATAAAACCGTTCAGATCGACGCCGCCACTAGGCGTAATCTGGAACTGACCCAAGCCTTGTCAGGTGGACGTGCCGGATCATTGCTTGCTGTGATTGACACCACCGTCACCGCAGGTGGCGCACGCCTTCTTGAGCGAAGACTTTCTGCACCTTCGCGTTTGTTAGAGACAGTTTCGGACAGATTGAATGCCGTATCACACGTAGTAGAAAACACACAGATTACCGAAGATGTGCGTGAAAAACTGCGCCAAGTTCCCGATTTGGACCGCGCCCTGTCGCGCCTATCCTTAGATCGTGGCGGCCCCCGTGATCTGACCGCCATCCGCAATGGTTTGGCTGAGGCAAGTTTGATTGCATCAAACGGTCTTGGCGACGCGCCAAAACTATTGTCTAGCGCGCTACAAAGCCTGACAGGGCATGACGATTTGGTTGAATTACTAGATCAAGCACTGATCGCAGAGCCGCCACTTTTGGCTCGTGATGGCGGTTTCATCGCCCCCGAATATGACGAAGACCTCGATGAGGCCCGCAAACTACGTGATGAAGGGCGTAGTGTGATCGCGCAAATGCAAAAAGAATTCGCCACGCAAACGGGTATTTCAACGTTGAAAATCAAACACAATAACGTCTTAGGCTATTTCATCGAAACTACTGCGACCCATGCGGATAGAATGCTATCGCCGCCTCTAAACGAAACATTCATTCACCGTCAAACCACTGCCAATCAAGTGCGCTTTACCACTATTGAATTGTCGGAGATGGAGACGAAGATCCTCAACGCTGGCAACCGCGCCCTTGAGATCGAAAAGCGTCTCTATGAAATTCTAAAGCGCACCATTCTGGACAGTGCAGCGCTGATCACGCAGACCGCCCGCGGCTTGGCAGAAATCGATTTGGCCACCAGTTTGGCCCAACTCGCCCGTGCCCAAGACTGGTGCAAGCCAACTGTCGATACCTCGCGTGCGTTCAACATTATCGCTGGGCGCCATCCCGTTGTGGAAAAGGCTTTGCGTGATCAATCTGGCCAACCTTTCATCGCCAATGACTGCGATCTGTCAGCGACGGACACTTCAAACATCTGGCTGCTAACCGGTCCCAACATGGCTGGTAAATCGACATTCTTACGTCAAAACGCACTGATTGCCCTTCTGGCACAAATGGGCAGCTATGTACCCGCCACTTCTGCACATATTGGCATGATCAGCCAATTGTTCAGCCGCGTGGGTGCATCTGACGATCTGGCGCGTGGGCGATCCACATTTATGGTCGAAATGGTAGAGACCGCCGCTATCCTAAACCAAGCGGACGACCATGCATTGGTGATCTTGGATGAAATTGGACGCGGTACTGCTACCTATGACGGCCTATCAATCGCATGGGCCACGCTAGAGCACCTGCACGACGTTAACCAATCACGCGCGTTATTCGCTACGCACTATCACGAAATGACTGCGCTTTCGGGCAAGTTGGATGGGGTAGATAACGCTACTGTTGCGGTTAAAGAATTCGATGGTGACGTTGTTTTCTTGCACGAAGTTAAAAAAGGCGCTGCCGATCGGTCTTATGGTGTTCAGGTGGCAAAGCTGGCTGGTCTGCCAGATGCTGTAATCGCGCGCGCACGTGTGGTGCTGGAAACCTTGGAAAAAGGTGAACGTGAAGGTGGGACAACACAAAAGACACTGTTCGACGATCTGCCCCTTTTCGCCAGCACGCCACCCCCTGTACCGGTTAAGGTTGAGGCCTCTCCGGCGTTAGATTTACTAGGCGATATTCTTCCAGACGAGTTGTCACCAAAACAAGCGCTCGACCTGATCTACAAACTGAAAGAGGCGGCCAAAAACTGACCGCCCCCTTTGGAATTTGTAGTCACTAACTAATTTAGCCAGCAGGTGTAGACGACACGCCAACCTGTGCAGGACGTAACAAACGATCGTGCAGCATAAAGCCCTCAGCGGCGACCTGAATGATGTCACCAGCAACTGTTGCTGGCACAGGTGCCTCAAACATCGCTTGGTGAACCTGCGGATCAAATTTGTCGCCCACAGCTGGCGTAATAACCTCAATACCATGCTTTTTGAACACGCTCAAAAGCTCGCGCATTGTCAGCTCGATACCTTCCAATAACGGGCCAGCAACTTCGCGTTGCTCATCGGTGATCGTATCAAGCGCACGCTTCATGTTGTCATAAACCGGCAGCATATCGCGAGCCAATTTTGAGCCACCATAGTTCTCTGCCTCACGACGATCTTTATCCGAACGTTTGCGCGCATTTTCGGCATCAGCCAAAGCACGCATAAAGCGGTCTTTATAATCATCACGTTCCGCGCGAAGCTCATCTAGCTCCAGAGCTTCATCTGTGATTTCTTCCATTTCATCAGCGAATTCTTCCGCTTCCATGTCCTCGATATCATCAAGAAAATCGTTATTCATTGGCTCAGCCATAATCCACCTCTAGCTCCGGTCTGAAAGTAATTTCCCAACCAGTTGGGCCGTGTAATCTACAATCGGCACGATACGTCCATAATTCAGTCTCGTCGGACCAATGACGCCAACGGCACCAATAATCTTACGATCAGCGTTCATATAAGGGGAAACCACCAAAGAGGAACCCGAAAGTGAAAAAAGTTTGTTCTCAGAGCCAATAAAAATGCGAACACCATCGCCATCCTCGGTTAATTCAAGGAACTCAGAGATATCGCGCTTGCGTTCAAGGTCATCAAACAGGTTTCGAATGCGTTCAAGATCATGTTCCTCAGCACTGGATTCGAGCAAGTTCGAACGACCACGTACGATCAAGCGCTCGCTACGCTCTCCTTCAGCCTCCCAAACAGCTAACCCACTGTCGACTAAACTGCGGGCTAGTACATCAATTTCTTGGCGCCGATTTGATATCTCTTTTTGAATAACACCGCGCACATCACTAAGAGTTCGCCCTTCTATCAGTGAATTCAGAAAATTGGCCGCCTCGCGCATTGAGCTGGGTGTGAGCCCTGGGGGCGGTGTGAACAGGCGGTTCTCAACGTGCCCATCAGCAAAAACCAAAACGACCAAGGCGCGGTCAATCGCCAGCGAGACAAATTCGATGTGCTTAATCGGGGCTTCGTGTTTTGGTGTTAAAACCAGCGATGCACCTTGCGTCACACCAGACAGTGCGGCTCCCACGCGGTCAAGCAATCCACCTACATCGTTTTCGTTGCGCCCCATCGTTGCATCGATCTTTTCGCGGTCGGTTTCGTCGGGAATACCGACTTCCATCAAGCCGTCAACAAACATCCTTAAGCCCGCTTGGGTTGGAACACGCCCTGCACTGACGTGAGGACTGTCTAGCAACCCCATATACTCAAGATCCTGCATAACATTGCGAATGGTGGCTGCACTGATCTTTTCGTTAAAGTCACGAGTAAGCGTGCGTGATCCCACGGGATCACCGTTGTGCAAATATCCCTCAACCACACGGCGAAAAACCTCGCGTGAGCGATCGTTCATATCATCAAGGATCTTTGGTTTATCTGTCATCATCCACCTTTAACGCAGCACCATTAGCGCCGCACCATTAAAGAGCACCGCGAACAAAGGTCAATCAGGGTTGCACAAAGGGGGTGGGGGGCGGTATCCAACAAACAACTTAAAAAGGATATCCCATGCGACCTTCAGGACGTGCCCTCGATCAAATGCGCGAAGTTTCAATCGAAACTGGCTTTACCAAACACGCTGAAGGGTCCGCCCTGATCAAAATGGGCGACACACATGTGCTGTGCACCGCATCAATTGAGCCACGTGTGCCATCCTTTATTAAAGGATCTGGACTTGGGTGGGTCACGGCCGAATACGGCATGTTGCCACGCGCCACCAACACACGGATGCGCCGCGAAGCTGCTTCTGGCAAACAAGGCGGCCGTACCGTTGAAATCCAACGCCTCATTGGCCGATCATTGCGCGCAGGTGTCGACCGCGTTGCCTTGGGCGAACGTCAAATCACGATCGACTGTGATGTTTTACAAGCTGACGGCGGAACACGTTGTGCATCTATCACAGGTGGCTGGATCGCATTGCGTTTGGCTGTGAATAAATTGATTAAGGCCGGCGATGTAATTAGCGATCCATTGGTCGATCCAGTGGCTGCTGTTAGTTGTGGTATCTACGCCGGACAACCGGTTCTTGATTTGGATTACCCTGAGGACTCAGAAGCTGGCGTAGATGGCAACTTCATCATGACCGGTTCGAAAAAACTGATCGAAGTACAGATGAGCGCTGAAGGTTCCCTATTCTCACGTACACAGCTCAACGAACTGATGGACCTTGCCGAAAAAGGTGTCGGCGAATTGGTCGAAGCTGCGAAAGCCGCCACCAGATGAGCCGTAAATTCACCCTGGACCGCCTGTTGGTTGCAACACATAACGCAGGCAAATTGGAAGAAATGCATCAGCTATTTCAACCTCTTGGGGTGTCTATCACTGGCGTGGCCGAGTTGAATTTGGCAGCGCCAGAAGAAACAGAAAACACCTTTGTTGGAAACGCACGGATCAAGGCCCACGCTGCCGTTAAAGCCACGGGACTTCCCGCGCTATCAGATGATTCTGGCATTCAAGTTGATGGGCTTGATGGTGCTCCCGGAGTCTACACTGCTGATTGGGCAGAAACGCCAAATGGTCGTGATTTCATCATGGCGATGACCAAAACGCACAACCTTTTGGAAGAACGTAACGCCGCGCACCCACGCACCGCTCGCTTCTGCTCGACTCTAGTTTTAGCATGGCCAGATGGGCATGACGAAGTGTTTGAAGGCACCGTTGAAGGCACACTTGTTTGGCCAATGCGCGGTAAACAAGGTCACGGATATGATCCCATGTTTATGCCGGATGGCCACGACATTACCTTTGCGGAAATGGATCATGACGCAAAGAATTTGATCAGCCACCGCGCCCGAGCATTTGAAAAATTGATTGCTGGCTGTTTTGGCTGAAGATTGGGAACAAGGTGGCTTTGGCCTCTACATTCACTGGCCGTTCTGTGCCGCCAAATGCCCCTATTGCGATTTTAACAGTCATGTTTCGCGCAGCATCGATCATTCCGCATGGCGTGACGGTTATATGGCCGAACTGCGCCGCGCCGCCTGCGAGACCAAGGGCCGGGTCCTGCGAAGCGTATTTTTTGGCGGCGGCACACCCAGCTTAATGGAACCAGACGTGGTGGCAGACATCATGTCGGAAATCTACCGTCTTTGGCCCACAGCAAACGATCTTGAAACAACCCTTGAAGCCAACCCCGGTTCTGTTGAAGCGGGTCGCTTCTCCGCCTTCCGTCAGGCAGGCATAAACCGTATCTCCATGGGTGTTCAGGCCCTCAATGACGAAGACCTGCGGCGGTTAGGTCGCATCCACACCGTTGCCGAGGCGCGCACTGCATTCGACGTAGCACGCACCACATTTGATCGGGTGAGTTTTGACCTGATCTATGGGCGTCAAAAACAAACACTAGATGATTGGACATCAGAGCTAAAGCAGGCTCTTAATATGGCGATTGACCATCTTTCACTTTATCAACTGACAATTGAGCAAGGCACCGCTTTCGGCGATCGTTACAACGCGGGCAAACTGGCCGGCCTTCCGAGTGACGACCTTGGCGCGGATATGTACGAAGCCACACAAGACTTGTGTGGAGAGGCGGGAATGCCATCCTATGAGGTGTCCAACCACGCACGTGATGGCGCGCAATCACGCCACAACCTTGTTTACTGGCGCTACGGTGATTACGTTGGTATTGGCCCCGGTGCGCATGGTCGTTTAACCATCAACGGGCAACGCACGGCAACCGAATGTTACAGCAATCCAAAACGCTGGCTTAGTGCCGCAATGGCGGGACAAACTGAAAAACCCCGCGAGCCACTGGCCCGCGAAGATCAGGCAAGCGAACTTTTGCTAATGGGCCTTCGATTGAAGGAAGGCATCGATCCAAAACGGTTTTTTAACCTTTTGGGCCGAAACATTGACCAAAACGCTCTAAATGAGTTAATTGATTTAAATCTTATTCACAACCAAAAAGACAGAATTATCGTTTCAGATCAAGGCTTTATGATTTTAAACGCTGTTTTAAGGCGTCTCTTAGAAGCTTAGGCCCCACCTAGCCTACGACACAGCTCATCGAGATCGTCGAGAGAGCCGTAATTAATGACCATTTGACCCTTCTCGGATCCCGGTTTGTGATTCAACAAAACCTTCATCTTGAGACCGCTCGTTAAATCACCTTCTAGAGCTTTTGTATCGGCATCCTTTGTCAGCTTGCCAGCTTTGGTGCTTCCCTTGCCATTTGCGCCACCTTCAACTGTGGACGACTTTACGAGCGCCTCAGTCGCGCGAACACTCAGGCCGCCCTTGACAACAAGTTTAGCCAATTCAGATGCATTCTCTGCTGAGACCAATGCACGTGCGTGACCCGAAGACAAATCACCATTGCGGACAAGTTCGATTACATCTGCTGGCAAGTTCAATAGACGGAGCAAGTTGGCGATGTGGCTACGGCTTTTACCCAATGCCTCGGCCATCTTTTCTTGAGTATGCCCAAAGCGATCCATCAACTGACGATAACCAACAGCTTCTTCCATCGGATTAAGATCAGCTCGCTGAATGTTTTCAATGATCGCAACTTCTAGAACTTCGGCATCCGAAAACTGACGCACAACAACAGGAAGCTCATGCAGTTTCGCAATTTGAGAGGCGCGCCAGCGGCGTTCACCCGCTACGATCTGGTAGTGACCATTGTCCAAAACCCGCACGATCAAAGGTTGGATAACACCCTTTTCTTTGATGGATGCAGCTAAATCATCCATATCGCCCTGAAGAAATTGTTTACGTGGCTGATCGGGATTGGCTTCGATTTTCTCAATTGGAACAATTTTTTCGGCAACAGAACCGCCAGCTACAGGCGTTTCTGCCTCTGTTACATCGGCCATCAAAGCTGAAAGCCCACGCCCAAGCCCGCGTTTGTTGTCTCTACCTGAAGCCATTTTACACCCCAATCCTTGGTTATAGTTTGTTCTTTTCAATCAATTCTTGCGCCAGCTCACGATATGCAAGTGCGCCTTTGGACGTCGAGTCATACGTCAAAACGGGCATTGCAAAGGATGGTGCCTCGCTCAAACGCACATTCCTTGGAATGACTGTTTTAAAAATCAAATCACCCAAATTATCCCGCGCATCCTGCTCAACCTGCTGTGAAAGATTGTTACGCTTATCGTACATCGTCAGCACAACGCCTTCGATCCGAAGATCCGTGTTTCCTGCTTGACGAACTTCGCGGATGGTCAACATCAGCTGAGAAAGCCCTTCAAGCGCGAAGAATTCGCTTTGAAGTGGTACCAAAACTGTGTTCGCAGCAATCATAGCGTTTACAGTCAAAAGATTCAAAGACGGCGGACAATCGATAAGAATGAAATCAAATTCAAATTCATCTATCTGAGTTTGGCGCAATGCATCACGCAGTAAGAAACTGCGTTTTTCGTTCGAAACAAGCTCAAGGTCGGCAGAACTTAAATCAACAGTTGCAGGAATAATTGCCAAATCTTCAATTGTGGACGACTGAATAATGTCCTTCAGGTCAATATCCTCTAGCAAAAGTTCATAAGTCGTAAACTCACGATCGCTTTGTTCGATACCCAAACCCGTGGACGCATTTCCTTGTGGGTCCAAATCAACCACCAAAACACGATACCCTGCTTCAGCCAGCGCAGCGGAGAGATTAATCGTTGTCGTAGTTTTTCCAACTCCACCTTTTTGATTCGCTACAGCAATAATTTTAGGCCCATCTGGGCGCATCAGATCAGACACGAGCAAATTCCTTAATCTTTAGGATAGCAGCGTTATTATTTGTCTTACTTGTAATTTCTTCGTACTCAAACGACCAGTTTTCTTGAGCCTGTAAAATTTCTTTTTCCCAGGTCTCCCCCTTTGGCAGGATCGCTATGCCATTTTCAGCGGAGTGTCGCTCCACAAACTCAAGCAGACCATTCAAATCGGTTAGCGCCCGTGCTGAAATGACATTTGCCCCGATGGGATCAAGTAATTCGATACGTTCAGCGTGAACCTTAACATTCAAACCAATCTCACGTGTGGCATTACGAAGGAACGCACACTTGCGTTGGTCGCTTTCAACAAGATGAAATTGCATGTCCGGTCGGTGTTCTTTTGCGAAAATAGCCAAAACAATGCCTGGTAAACCACCACCGCTACCAAAGTCGGCCCAAGTTAAACCTTCAACATCAATATCAAAAAGCTGGGCCGAATCCCAAATATGACGATCCCAAACTTCAGGTAAGCTGGGTTTTGAAACCAAATTGATCTTTGGGTTCCATTTCTCAATCAAAGCCACATAGGCTTCCAACTGTTCAAATGTTTCACGTGAAACATCCGTCTTTAGCCAGATTGGAGTGTTCATGCTGACTTCTTTTCAAATTGCTTAATTTTCGCCAACAATAATGCGAGCGCTGCAGGTGTCATCCCATCAATTCGCCCTGCTTGAGCCAAGGTAGATGGACGAACCATCAACAACTTTGCTTTTAATTCGTTAGAGAGCCCATCGATAGGTGTATAATCAAACGCTGCCGGAATTTTGTGAGCTTCATCCTTCGTAATACGATCAATGTCGCGCTGCTGACGTGACAAGAAGCTTGCATATGTCGCCTCACGCTCCAACTGCAATTGCGTTTCGACGTCCAGTTCAGCGAGTTTAGGCATCAATGGCAGTAGGTTCTTAAACTTGACGTTTGGAAAAGCTAATATTTGGTAGGCTGTGCGACGCGAACCATCCTGGCTAACTTCAATTCCTGCTGATTGCGCCTCCTTCGGCGTAAAGGTCTCACTTCGAATAACCTCATATCCTTTAGCCAAACGCTCCATCTTTAAATCAAAGGACTTGATACGTTCATCAGAAGCCGCGCCTAACTCCTTAGCCAGCGGTGTCAAACGTTGATCGGCATTGTCTGCACGAAGCGACAGGCGGAACTCAGCACGAGATGTAAACATCCGGTATGGCTCTGTAACGCCACGGGTCGTCAAATCGTCAATCATCACGCCAATATAGCTCTCACTGCGGCTAAAGTGGACCGCATCGCGACCGAGCGCTGAGAGGGCTGCGTTGAAGCCTGCTACAATACCTTGGGCCGCTGCTTCCTCATATCCTGTGGTTCCGTTGATCTGACCCGCAAGATAAAGTCCGTTTACCGTTGGTAACGCGAGAGTATCGTCAAGAACCCGCGGGTCGATATAGTCATATTCAATCGCATAACCCGGTTGCAGAATTTTAACATCATCCAATCCATAAATCGATTTTACATAATCTTCCTGAACAGATTCAGGCAACGATGTTGAAATTCCATTTGGATACACCGTGTAGTCATCTAAACCTTCTGGTTCCAAGAACACCAAATGGCTGTCCTTTTCGCCAAATCTTACGATCTTATCTTCGATAGAAGGACAATAGCGCGGACCAACACCATCAATATGACCGCCATACATGGCAGACTTTTCAAGGTTTTCGCGAATTATATCGTGCGTTTTTTCATTCGTATAAGTCATGCCACACGAAATTTGACGTGCAGACACCTTACTCGACATAAAGGAAAACAGTGCAGGATCGTCGTCCCCTGCTTGCGATTCAAGTAAATCCCATTTGATTGTACGCCCATCTAACCGCGGTGGCGTACCGGTTTTCAATCGGCCCAGTGGTAATTCAAATGAATCGATGCGTTTAGCCAACTTGACCGACGCCTTATCTCCCATCCGTCCACCAGAATACGAAACATCACCGATGTGAATGACACCGCGAAGAAAGGTACCCGTCGTTAGGATAACCCGCTTGGCTTTGATCTCGGCGCCGTCAGCTAGTTGTACACCAATGACGGTATCGCCAGACATTAAGAAGTCGGTAACCTCGCCAATAACGATGGATAAGTTTTCGCGGTTTTCAGTCTCAGTAAGCATCGATTGTTGATATATTTTACGATCTGCTTGGGTTCGTGGCCCCTGAACTGCCGGTCCTTTTTTCCGATTTAGTAAACGGAACTGAATCCCTGCTAAGTCAGAAACACGGCCCATAACACCATCAAGTGCATCAATTTCGCGTACCAAGTGCCCTTTTCCCAAACCACCAATAGCGGGGTTACAGGACATCACACCAATACCGTCACGCGTCATCGTTACCAAAGCTGTTTGCGCGCCAAGACGTGCAGCAGCATGTGCAGCTTCCGATCCAGCATGACCGCCACCAATTACGAGTACATCAAAATGTTTCACGTGAAACACTCCATCACTTGCCCAGACAAAAGCTGGAAAAAATTTCATCTAGTAGGTTTTCAACGTCAATTCGACCTACCAGCGCTTCGAGCGAGCGGATTGCAGAACGCAGTTCTTCCGCTGCAATATCATAATGTTCAGGACCCAAGTCAACGAGTGGTAACACCACATCAAGAACGGTCAACGTAGATTGCATCGCAATTCGGTGACGTTCATGTGTTGCAAGACCGGCTTGAGATGACCGTTGTTCCAATACTCTTTGGATATTATTCAAAAGTTCAGACACACCCTGCCCCGTAATACCTGAAACACCTGATCCGGTAATGTCGGCCTTTGGGGTTACACGAATATCATCGGGTTGCTGGGCGAGTGGTAACACTTCGTTATCCCCAGCCAAAAACACCCGAAGATCCGCATTCCGTGCTCGTTCCAATGCTCGGTTAATACCAATTACTTCGATTTCGTCTTGACCATCGCGTAATCCTGCAGTGTCTAGAATCGTGACTGGCAGACCCATCAGATCCATGCGCACCTCGATCACATCACGCGTTGTACCGGCGATATCAGAGGTAATCGCAGCATCACGACCGGCCATTGCATTAAGAAGCGTTGATTTACCTGCATTAGGGGCACCGACAATTGCAACTTCGAAACCAACTCGAATACGTTCAGCAACTTTACTGCCTGCGATTTCACTAATCAGGTCCGATTTTACACCTATTAACAATTCACGAACTTCAGGCGTCACATCGACGGGCACATCCTCATCCACGAAATCAATCGTCGCTTCAATTAACGCGGCCGCGCGGATCAAAGATGAGCGCCATTGCTCTACCAAAGCGCCTAAGTGACCTGTCACCACACGTAAAGCTTGTTTGCGTTGCGTCTCAGTTTCGGACTCAATTAAGTCTGCGAGGCCTTCAACTTGAGCCAGATCCATCCGACCGTTTTCCAATGCCCGCCTAGTAAATTCACCTGGCTCGGCTAAACGCGCCAGACCACTGTCACCCAAGACCCGTAACACAGATTGAACAACAGCAATACTGCCGTGCAGGTGCAACTCAACAACGTCTTCGCCTGTAAAACTACGTGGACCGTCAAAACATAGTACAAGCGCATGATCGAGCGGTTCACCAGTTCCGTCGGTGAGAATACGCAATCCAGCAACGCGGTCTTTAGGCAGGTTAGAGACGAATTTCGCCACAACTTTCTTAGCATCCGGCCCAGAAAGCCGGATAACGGAAACTCCAGCGCGACCTTGAGCGCTGGCAAGGGCAAAAATTGTATTCATCTATCTAACCCATTGTTAATGAACAATAAGTTACGTGTTCATTGAATCAAAGAAGTCCGCATTGGATTTGGTCTGTTTCAGCTTAGAAATCAGGAACTCAACAGCATCTGTGGTACCCATCGGGTTCAGAATACGACGCAACACAAAGGTTTTCTGCAAATCAACTTTGTCGATCAGCAGGTCTTCTTTACGTGTACCAGATTTCTGGATGTCGATCGCTGGGAAGACACGTTTGTCTGAAATCTTACGATCCAGAACAATCTCGGAGTTACCAGTCCCTTTGAATTCTTCAAAGATCACTTCATCCATACGGCTACCGGTGTCGATCAGGGCTGTCGCGATGATGGTAAGTGACCCGCCCTCTTCGATGTTACGTGCTGCACCAAAAAAGCGTTTAGGACGCTGAAGCGCATTCGCATCCACACCACCAGTCAATACCTTACCAGATGATGGAACAACCGTGTTAAACGCACGGCCCAAACGCGTGATTGAATCAAGTAAAATAACAACGTCACGCTTGTGTTCAACCAAACGTTTGGCTTTTTCGATAACCATTTCGGATACGGCCACGTGGCGTGTTGCTGGCTCATCAAAGGTCGACGACACAACCTCGCCTTTTACAGAACGCTGCATGTCTGTAACTTCTTCTGGGCGCTCATCTATCAGCAAGACGATCAGATAGCACTCAGGGTGGTTCTTTTCGATGCTGTTGGCGATATTCTGTAATAAAACAGTTTTACCAGTGCGCGGCGGTGCCACGATCAAGGAACGCTGGCCTTTACCGATTGGGGCAACCAAATCGATGATACGAGCAGAACGATCTTTGACTGTTGGGTCTTCGACTTCCATCTTCAGACGCTCATCAGGGTACAGTGGCGTCAAATTATCGAATGCAATCTTATGCTTGGCCTTCTCTGGTGCTTCAAAATTAATCTTGCGCGTTTCAGTCAGGGCAAAATAACGCTCTATTTCTTCCGGAGCTTTGATTAAACCGTGGATCGTATCTCCTGTGCGTAATGAATGCTTACGGATCATTTCAGGTGAAACGTAGATGTCATCCGGACCGGCGAGATAGTTTGCCTCTGGTGAACGTAAGAAACCAAAACCGTCTTGCAAGACTTCTAACACACCATCACCTGAGATTTCCCAACCTTCATCTGCACGTTCGCGCAGAATTTGGAACATCATCTCACCTTTGCGCATCGTAGATGCGTTTTCGATCTCTAACTCTTCCGCCATAGACAACAAGTCTTTGGGCGTTTTGCGTTTTAGATCTGCAAGGTCAAGCGTTTCATTTGTGGATTCGATGGTTTCATTAGTCATGGGTATATCCAACCAAACCGCATAAAATCATGCGTTGGCTTTGAGTAAAAATTTTGGTTTTATACGATCCCCGAATGGGGCGTTATAATTCTGATAAGATTTTTAAGGTTTCAAGTCAATCAGGCACCGAGTTCTCAGAATTTAACAACCACTGATATGACAATCGCAATCAACAAAACCGTTGGCACCTCGTTCATGATCCGGTAGTGCCGCCCACTTAGTACACCATCGCCTGCAATAAAGTTCTTTTGTTGTTGTCCTAACCATGAGTGAAATGCAGTCATTGAAATAACGCAGGCCGCTTTGACCCAAGGCCAGTATTCAGACCAATCAACAATCCCAGGTGTGGCTACAAGCAAAAATCCAAAAATCCATGTGCTTGTCATCGCAGGCGTCATGATCACTTTAAACAGTTTGCTTTCCATCATGCAAAACAGGTCGTGGGTTTCACCGAAAAATTTTACTTTCTCAGAATGATGAACGAACAATCGCGGCAAATAGAAAATACCAGCCATCCATGAAATGACGGATATAATATGGATCGACAAAATCCAAGGATAGGCTTGGGCAAGTACGTCCGTCATATCATCCTCCATCTTAGTCTTACTTAATATAATATATATATAAAGAGAAAGAAGATGATTAAGTAGAGACACCAATTTCTGTGGATTAATCAGTTATCCTAGTTGTTATACAGAACGGGAAGTCACCAATTAGAATTTGTGGATTGTTTAGAGTTGTAGAAAATAAGCCTTTATAAATGAAGTTTTTGTGTTCAATTTCATACAAAATTATCATCAGACCCTGTGGATATTTTATGGATAACCTTTTTATCAACACAGCAAATGTTATTCATACCCCAAGGGGATGAATGGAGTGAAAACGAAGTGAAAAAGTTGTATTATCCCCTCTTGCGCACTTACTTCCCATTATTCAGAAGTCTTCATGAATAAACCCTTAACTTAAGACATAGGTTATCCACATGGTTATGCCCGTTATCCTTGCTTCTGGTTCCAAAATTCGTGCCCAAATGTTGCGTCAGGCGGGTGTGGATTTTGATGTTCAAATCGCTCGTGTGGATGAACAGATGATAAAAGAAGCTCTTGTTGCTGATGGTGCCCTACCCCGTGATATTGCCGACGCTTTGGCAGAATCCAAGGCGCGCAAGGTCGCCCAAAAGCACTATGATGCGTTTGTTATCGGTTGCGATCAGGTTCTCGAATTCAACGGAAATCTATTGTCTAAACCCAAAACTCCTGAAGAAGCGATTAATCAGATCACCGCAATGCGCGCAGAGCGCCATACATTGCTTTCAGCTGCAGTCATTTATAACGAGGGTAAACCCATCTGGCGCCATGTTGGCCAAGTTCGTCTTCGAATGCGCGATGCAACGGATGCCTATATATCCGGCTATGTTGAGCGAAATTGGAATAGCATCCAACACAGTGTTGGGGGATATAAACTGGAAGAAGAAGGTGTACGACTATTTCATAGTGTTGAAGGGGATTACTTTAACGTGCTTGGTATGCCACTTTTACAACTTCTAGCATTTCTAACACTACGTGGAGTAATCGAACAATGAGCCTATCTAAAATCCCATTGGCTGGTGTTATCGGTTCACCTATTGCGCATTCAAAATCACCACAGCTGCATCAACATTGGCTAAAGACCTATGGTCTGCAAGGGTTCTATATTCCTATGGATGTATCCCCTGCATACCTGCGAGAGGTTTTGGCGAACCTGCCCAAAATGGGATTTGTTGGCGTCAATCTAACACTCCCTCACAAAGAAGCTGTTTTGCAGATTGCTGATCTTGTGACTGATCGTGCAACACTTATCGGAGCGGCGAACACTCTTATTTTTCGCAAAGATGGCAAGATCCACGCGGACAATACGGACGGTTATGGGTTTATCGAAAACCTCAAAGTAGGTGCTCCAACTTGGAATCCGAAATCAGGTCCAGCTGTCGTACTAGGCGCAGGCGGAGCATCACGTGCTGTAGTCGCCTCGTTACTCGATGCTGGCGTCCCCGAAATTCTAATTTCAAACCGTACGCGTATTCGCGCAGAAAGATTGGCCGAAGATTTTGGCAAAAGGTTGCAGGTTATTGATTGGATTCAAGCAGGGAATGTTTTGGAAGAAGCAGAACTTACTGTAAACACCACATCTTTGGGTATGGTTGGTCACCCTGAATTGCGCGTTCCGCTTGATGGTTTGCGCAAAGGATCAGTTGTCACCGATTTGGTTTATACACCATTACAAACTAATTTGTTACGTGAGGCAGAAGCACAAGGCTGTATAACAGTCGATGGTTTGGGAATGTTACTGCATCAGGCTGCACCTGGGTTTGAGCGCTGGTTTGGTCAACGCCCCGAAGTAAATAGTGCAACACGCGCTGCGGCGCTTCGCTAATGTTTAAATTGGGCCTTACAGGTTCTATCGGTATGGGCAAAACCACAACTGCATCTATTTTCAGCGCGCTTGGTTGTGATGTTTGGGATGCAGATGCGGCGGTGCATCGCCTCTACGCCAAGGGTGGCGCGGCTGTTGCACCAATGTCAGGTGCCTTCTCACAGGTGATAGAGGAAGGCGCCGTTTCACGCGCACAGCTTCGCTCACTTATATCTGCTGATCCGTTGGCACTCAAATCCATAGAAAAAATTGTGCACCCGCTGTTGGTTCAAGACCGTGCAGATTTTGTTGCAGGCTCTCAAAGTGATATCTTGGTGTTTGATATTCCGCTGCTATTTGAAACAGGGGGTGATGCGAACATGGACGGTGTTGCCTGCGTTTGGACAACGGCCGAGGTTCAGCAAGAACGCGTTATGCAGCGTGGAACAATGAGCATGGAACAACTCGAAGTGATCCGTGCCAAACAACTGCCCACACATGAAAAACGCGACAGGTCTGATTTTGTTATCATTACAGATACGATTGAACATGCACGGGTACAGGTGCAAAATGTACTGACCGAAATTCGCCAAAGGATGACCAATGCGTGAGATCGTACTTGATACTGAAACCACAGGCTTTGACCCGTTCACAGGTGACCATATTGTAGAAATTGGTGCGCTTGAATTGGAAGGCCACGTGCCAACTGGTGTTCAGTTTCATGAATACATTAACCCTGAACGCGCGATGCCAGATGAAGCGTTTCAGGTTCACGGCTTGGGCGATGATTTCCTGCGTGACAAACCAAAGTTTGCGCAAGTTGGTCAGAAGTTTCTTGATTTCATCGAGGACTCAACTTTGGTCATTCACAATGCCGCGTTTGATATGAAGTTCTTGAACGCTGAATTGAAATGGATTGGTCTGCCCGAAATTCCGATGGTGCGTGCACTTGATACATTGCCAATGGCGCGAAAAAAGTTTCCAGGCTCACCCGCATCTTTGGATGCTTTGTGCAGACGTTTTGGAATCACGAACTTTGAACGCGATTTGCACGGCGCCCTGCTTGATAGTGAAATTCTGGCTGAAGTTTATTTAGAACTGATTGGTGGTCGTCAGCCTGATTTCGGGTTGGCAACATCATCATCGTCTAAAGGGGGAGCAGATGGCGGGGAATGGAAGCCTCAACCGCGTCCAAACCCACTACCATCAAGATTGTCTGAGGCCGAGGCCGAAACCCACAAAGCCTATATAGCCAAAGAGCTGGGCGATGCCGCCCTTTGGCTAAAGTCTTAATTCTTAAGCGTTTTCAGGTGCGGGCGTTTCTGCCTGACGACGTGCAATTTCACCGCGGTATAGTGCGATAAAGTCGATGTTTTCCAAGTTCAATGGTGGGAAGCCACCATCGCGTGTGACATCGCTAACGATGCGGCGCAGGAATGGGAAAATCATGCGTGGGCATTCGATCAACAAGAACGGGTGCATTTGATCTTCTGGCACACCTTCAACTTGGAAAATGCCGACGTAGTCGATTTCGAAAACAAAGATAGTTGTATCAGTGCTTTTGTCTTTCGACGTAACATTCAACTTGATTGAGGATTCATATTGATTTGCTGGCTCACGCTTTTTCGCGTCCAAGTTAACCTGAACTTGCACGTCAGGCTGTGCATCAGACGGTGCGCCTTTTTGTGCAACAATATTTTCAAATGACATGTCGCGGATGAACTGACCCAAGATGCGCATTTGTGGTTGTGATGGAGCAGCTGCTGCAGCTGCTGGTGTTTCGTTCTCGGCCATTGTTTTCTCCTGCGGATATTCCGAATTTTTTTAGTCTGTATCAGTTTGGTTCATGGGTCTCAATGCTTGGTCCATCCAGAGGGATCAGAAGTTTTAGTTGGGTCGATTTCGACCTCTTCAAAATCTCCATCGATCACATTTGGGTCATATGATTGATGCGGCTGACGCCCAGTTGGTCCCATGCTGAAGGACTGCATTTTTACCTTTTGGCGCAGACTATTGAAAACCCATGTTCTAATGAAAGGTACGCACAGTGCAAACCCAACACCATCAGTGAAAAAGCCGGGTGTCAGTAGCAATGCACCCGCGAACAAGATCATAGCCCCGTGTGCCAACGGTTCAGTTGGGTCCTGAAGCTGTGAAAATGATGACTGGAGCTTACCAATTGCCATCAACCCTTGGGTGCGCACTAAATAGGTGCCCAGCATAGCGGTCAAAATAACAACCAAAAGTGTCGGCCAAAGCCCGATAACACCCCCGATTTGAATAAACAAACCGATCTCAATGAGCGGTACGGCCAAAAAGGCTACAAAAAGCCACATGTCGAGCAATCCTTTCATGGTCCCTGCAGTGGACTTGCAGGGGGTCAGCCCCTACATAAGGTCAACAGCCTAATGTTTCCATGGTATTACATTAATAGAGGTAATTATGAATCAGCCCCTGATCCAACTGTTGGTGTTGGCCGGCATAGCCGTTTTTCTAATCCTGCGTTTGAAAAACGTATTGGGTACCCGCGAGGGATTTGAAGATGGCCCTGCCGCAGTTCCGATGAACGAACGCCGTGGTCGTCCTGATCTTGAAGTGATTGAGGGTGGTCCAGATTTGGACGTTAATGATCATGTTGAGGCTGATACGCCACAAGCAACAGCATTGTCTGCGATGAAGCGCCTAGAGCCAACATTTAACGTTGGCGATTTCATCGGCGGTGCGCGCGGTGCTTACGAGATGATTGTGATGGGTTATGAGACAGGTGAATTGGCCGATATTCAGCCGTTTCTGTCAGAAGAAATCTATGAAAGCTTTGTAGACGGTGTTGCAGCACGCGAAGACCAAGGTTTGACAATCGATGCAAACTTCTTTGGTGTGCGTGAAATGAAACTGGTTGATGCAACCTTGAACCCGGACACTAATGAGGCCGAAATTTCGATCCGCTTTGTTGCTGAAATGACATCTACTGTACTTGATCGCAGTGGTGATATCGTTGAGGGAAGCACTACTGACGTTAAGAAACAGAAAGACACATGGGCGTTCGCGCGTACTATGGGTGCGGATGATCCAAATTGGTTACTTGTTTCTACAGACGCCTAAGCCACGCGGTTGCGATTGCTTTTGCAGCAGGTTTTGCCATTGCGGCCGAACCTGTCAAGGCAGAAGTGGCTTACACGGTTTTATCATTTGATGAATTAGAAGGTTGGGCAGAGGATGATCATTCCGCTGCCCTAACCGTATTTCATTACACTTGCTGTGATATGGATGATCCAGATTGGACGGCTTTTTGTGTTTATGCGACTGCCCAACCAGATGCGCTGCTACCGGAGGACTCCTGATGGGTCGTAAGTTAAAACCTGAAGAGGTTGAATTGTGGAAGCAAGTGACTGATCGGACGGAACAGTTAAAGCAGGGGCGTAAGCCTGTTGATTTTAGCACCATACTGAATATGGAACCCCAGATATTGCCGACTCCAAAGCGGCGTAAGTTGATTGAAACGCTGGTTAAACCCTTAGGCCCTAAAGTAGGTCAAAAATCCAAATCGTTGACCCGCGTTGATCGTATCGCACCTATCGCTGAACAGGTTCAAAATTCAAAGATCACGATGGATCGTAAAGCGTTTGATCAGATGAAGCGTGGCAAGTTGAAACCTGAAGGGCGCTTGGATCTACACGGTTTAACGTTGGATCGCGCCCACCCGCTTTTGACGCAGTTTATCCTCTCGGCTTATGGCAACGGGAAGCGTTTGGTTCTTGTAATCACGGGCAAAGGTAAATCGCGCGATGACGGTGGGCCGATCCCAGTGCGTTTTGGTGTTTTGCGACATCAAGTACCACAGTGGTTGGCTCTGGTACCTTTATCTTCAGCTGTGTTGCAGGTGACCCAAGCCCACGATCGCCACGGCGGCGGCGGTGCCTATTACGTCTATCTGAGGAAACCCCGTTAGGTTTTGAGGCTTGGTGCGTACTTATGGACGCCTATCCACAAGACAATTGTTGCCAATGCAAAGTAACCTGCGATCCAGTAAAATTGGGTTTCGAGCCCTACGCCATAATCAATCATAATGCCTGTGATTCCAGGCCCAATTGCTGAGCCTAGCACCATGACAGCAGTGGCAAGTGCCTTGATCGATCCGATGAATTTGGTACCATAGAATTCCGCCCAAAATGCCCCGGGTAAAGTTGTACCAGCGCCTGCGGTAATGCCCAACATGATAAAGCCAAGGGTGATCGTCAGTGTGCCGCTTCCCAGTGCGAAGATGATAAATGCTGCGATCATGGGTACTTGGATAAACGGCAATAGCCGCGGTGTTCCCAACTTGTCTAGTCCCCAACCCGACAGCAACATCGCGCCAACGGACACCGCTGTATAAAGTGGGAATTGAGCAACCAATGCGATGTGCGTGATTCCTTTCAATTCAGCAAAGTGGACTTGATGGAAAAAGAACGCTGTGTTGAAGGCAGAAGGACCAAGGACCGTAGGCACCATGCACCAAAACAAGGGGTGGCGCAGGGCTTCAAATCGTTTCCAATATCGCCCGTCCATTCCGAATGATGGATTTTCGTTTGCCATAGATTGCGGCGTGCGCTCTTTGCGCAAAAGACCTTTCAAAAGGGGAATGCCCAGGATCGCTATACAGGCTGCGATGACCCACAAAAGGCGCCAACCCATATGTTCAAGCAGCAAAACAAAAATGATTGGTAGGATGGCCTGACCAGCTGAAAACCCAAGTGCGGAAATAGACAGCGCACGGCCGCGGGCCGCAGAAAACCAACGTGCCATTGCAACGATTGCGATGTGGCTAGTCATGCCCTGCCCGAAAAGTCGCAACGCAAAGATTACAAGAGGTAGCAAGACTGCGTATGGGTTAAAGGCCATGAATAAACAGGCCAGAGCAAGCAGCAGCAAAACAGTAGGCCCCAATGTTCTCACACGAAGCTTATCCGTTAGGCCGCCCGCCCATACCATCACAACAGCTGAAGCGGTTGTACCTAAGGCATAGATCCCGCCCCAAGAGCCGTGGCTCAGGTCGAAGGAATATTGAATTTCTGCAGCAAAAATGGATATGAAAAACGTTTGCCCAAAGGACGATAGCAACGTCAAAAGCGCACCCGCCGCCAACCAAGGGGCGTTTTTAAATAGAAATGTATCGCGCATGAGCTGACCTTAAAGAAGGGATTGGTACAGCCCTACCCCAGCAATCTGGCCCTGACTAGAGCACGTAGCGGCTTAGGTCTGTGGACTTTGTCAACTCGCCTAGGTTCTTTTCAACGAATGCCGCATCCACGATCACCTCATCACCTGCGCGATCTGGGGCACCAAAAGACAGCTCCTCAAACACGCGCTCCATCACCGTATAAAGACGACGGGCACCAATGTTCTCAACGCTTTGGTTCACGCCAGCAGCAATTTTTGCCAGCGCTTTTATGCCATCTTCTTCGAATGTAACTGTTACTTCCTCAGTTCCCATTAGGGCTGAATACTGAAGTGTCAGAGCGTTTTCTGTCTCTGTTAGGATGCGAACGAAATCGTCTTCGGTCAGTGCCTGCAATTCAACGCGGATCGGTAGGCGACCCTGAAGCTCGGGCAATAAATCTGATGGCTTGGCGATGTGAAAAGCACCAGAGGCGATGAACAGGATATGATCAGTTTTCACCGCGCCATGTTTGGTACTGACGGTAGTACCCTCAATCAGTGGCAACAAATCGCGCTGCACACCCTCGCGGCTCACATCACCACCACGGGCATCAGAGCGGGTACACACCTTGTCGATCTCGTCCAGAAAGACGATGCCATTTTGCTCAACAGCTTCAAGGGCAGCGCGTGTGACGGTTTCATCGTCAAGAAGTTTGTCGGCTTCTTCGCTAATTAGAACATCGTAGCAGTCTGCCACTTTTAATTTGCGTTGGGTGGTGCGGACACCCATAGCTTTTCCAAACATCTCACCAAGGTTCATCATTCCCATATTCGATCCAGGTTGCCCTGGGATTTCCATTGATGAAAATGGGCTCGATGTGTCCGCGACTTCAAGTTCGATAACCGTGTCATCCAGCACACCCGACTTTAGCTTTTTGCGGAACATGTCGCGGGTGCCTTCGCGGGCATCAGTGCCGGCGATTGCGTCAATCACACGGTCTTCGGCGGCTTGGTGTGCCTTGGCTTTAACATCTTCGCGCATGTGTTCGCGCGTCATTGTGATCGCGCTTTCCATCAGATCGCGGATGATCTGTTCAACGTCGCGGCCAACGTAACCGACTTCAGTAAACTTCGTCGCTTCGACCTTTAGAAAAGGTGCTTTTGCCAGTTTGGCCAACCGGCGGCTGATCTCGGTTTTACCAACGCCGGTGGGTCCGATCATTAGAATATTTTTTGGATAAACTTCATCACGCAAGTCATCGGACAATTGTTTGCGGCGCCAGCGATTGCGCAATGCAACGGCAACAGCCCGTTTGGCATCGTTCTGACCGATGATAAAGCGATCAAGTTCTGAAACAATTTCTCTAGGTGTAAGATCGGTCAAAGGGGCATCCTGCGTTGAAAGACTGTTAATTTATGTAAGCGCTGGGCTCTGGAACGCAACCATGAATACGAAAACAACTGTAGAATTCACGAATGGGAGAGGTGGCTAGCGTGAAATTATTTGATCTGTCAGGTTGGACCCTAACAATCAGCATTCAACGGAATGTCAATGATGCGTCGTATTTTCTGAATTTATCTCTGGCCGCAGGTGCAACAACACTGGCATCGCCACTCCTTGCTGGCGGTCATGGTCGGCTTGCGGAGTTCAAAGGGGTGAATGGTCACATCACGACAGGTCGCTCTGAAATTGCAAAAAAGTACGGTGGGTTTGTTGTAAACCTTTTGGATGATTTCACCCTTGACGGCGCCCCTGAGCCCTAAATTGCTTTTGGAAAAAATGGCTTTGATAAGTCGACAATTATGGGCCCACTTAAAAGCTTAAATGGTGCGTCATCCTATGAAGTTCCAAAGGAGATCAACCCAGACGACTACAATGAGGTCTGGGTCTGGTGCGAAAGACTTAATGTTGGTTTTAGTGTTGCGAAACTCTGATTAAGAATTCTTCTTAATCGCCTCTACAGTCAGCTTGCCGTTGGTATAAACACAAATATCAGCGGCAATTGCCATAGCATCACGCGCAATCTGTTCTGCGTTACGATCACTGTCCATTAATCCACGGGCGGCGGCCAAGGCAAAATTACCACCCGACCCGATGGCTGCCACATTGTGCTCTGGCTCAAGAACATCACCAGCGCCAGTAATCACGAACAACTCAGTGCCATCCGTAACAATCAACATAGCTTCGAGCTTTTGCAAATACTTGTCGGTGCGCCAGTCTTTGGCCAACTCAACAGAGGCGCGCGCCAATTGGCCCGGCGTTGCCTCTAGTTTTGCTTCTAGACGCTCCAGCAAAGTAAACGCATCAGCAGTTGATCCTGCAAATCCTGCGACAACGTCATACCCACCTGGGGACAAGCGGCGCACTTTGCGTGCAGTGCCTTTAATAACGGTCTGTCCCAAAGACACTTGACCGTCGCCTGCAATTACAACTTCTCCGTCTTTTTTGACGCCGACAATTGTTGTTCCGTGCCAACCGGGGAATTCGTTCGTAGCCATGATGTTTACTCCTATTGTAATAGTATATGAAAACTGTGAGCCTATTTCGCAAGTTGGAAACAGAAAAAGAGGGCGCTGTGCCTAAATTAAATTGGTCTTCGCGCTTCCGCATCCGGATGCTTTTCTTCCCTTGCAGCATATGCCGGTCTTGATGAAACTTCATATTCTTGCGGTGCTGAATGGATCAAAAACGAAGAAAATCGTTTACATATAGTTCAACGTTATGTTGCTGATGGGGGGGCTTCTGTTGTCTTGAAACACGTATTTTCACCCACTGATCCCACCGTATTTTCGCAAGGGGTCACATTTTTAGACCTGTGTCGCAGGGTTAATGATCATGGCCCACTTTTGTGCAAAGCGGGATCTGGTGCTCCGGTTAATAGACATGCTCAATAATTTGAGTCAGCCGGCAAAAGTTTGTATTCACCAAACGGATCGCGGTTCTTAGCAATGCTCTAACGAGTATTGGCGGCGCTCGTCACAGTATGATTATAAGCTATCGCTGAGTGGAAAAGGTAATTGTTTCGAAAATAAAAACGGGCGCATTTTTCGATGCGCCCGAAATTTTTTCATCAAACTGTGTGTTGTTTAGAAGTGCGCGGATTTCGCGCCCGCTGGCTTCTCGATTGGCGGGGCGAACTTGGTTAGGTCGATGCCATCAACCGCGTCTTTGTACTCTTCCAGCGTTGGTGTGCGCCCGAGGATCGCGGAGAGCACGACGACTGGGGTAGAAGCCAACAAAGACTCGCCTGTTTTCTCAGTGGTATCTTCAACGACACGGCCTTTGAAGAGACGCGTGGATGTTGCGAGAACCGTGTCACCCTTGGCCGCCTTTTCTTGGTTACCCATGCAAAGGTTACAGCCCGGGCGTTCGAGGTAGAGAATGTTCTCATACTCGGTCCGGGCGGTGTTTTTCGGTGAAGTGTCATCGAACTCGAAACCGGAGTACTTTTGTAGTACAGACCAGTCGCCTTCTTCCTTTAACTCATCAATGATGTTGTAGGTCGGGGCGGCGACGACCAGCGGCGCTTTGAACTGAACCTTGCCAGAGTCTTTTTCCAAGTTGCGCAGCATCTGAGCGACGATTTTCACGTCACCCTTATGCACCATGCACGACCCAACAAAGCCAAGGTCGACCTTCTTTTTCGCACCGTAGAACGAAATTGGGCGGATGGTATCATGGGTGTAACGTTTTGAAACATCTGCATTTTGCACGTCTGGGTCAGCGATCATCGGTTCAACGATGGTGTCCAGATCAACGACCACTTCAGCGAAGTACTTGGCGTTGCTGTCAGGCTGCAATGTCGGTTTCCTGCCAGAATTTATCCCGGCGATGCGCTTGTCGGCCTTTGCAATCAAACCGGCCAACATGCCGTTGTCATGCTCCATTCCTTTGTTGATCATGATCTGGATACGGGATTTTGCCACCTCAAGCGAGCCGATCAGCGTTTCATCGTTGGAAATACAAACTGAGGCCTTTGCCTTCATTTCCGCTGTCCAGTCGGTGAAGGTGAACGCCTGATCCGCCAGCAGCGTGCCAATGTGAACCTCAATCACGCGGCCTTGAAACACGTTATCGCCGTGCTGTTCCAGCATTTGCGCCTGCGTTGCATGCACCACATCGCGGAAATCCATGTGATCGGCCATTTGGCCTTTGAACGTCACTTTGACTGATTCAGGGATTGGCATGGATGCCTCGCCAGTGGCCAGAGCCAGCGCAACGGTTCCGGAGTCAGCGCCAAAGGCCACACCTTTGGACATACGTGTGTGGCTGTCGCCGCCGATGATCACGTCCCAGTCGCTGACTGTTACGTCGTTCAGCACCTTGTGGATTACGTCCGTCATGGCGTGATATTCGCCTTTTGGATCGCGGCCTGTGACCAGGCCAAAGTCGTTCATAAATTTCATCAGACGCGGTGTGTTTTCCTGCGCTTTAATGTCCCAAACAGAGGCCGTGTGGCAACCGGACTGGTATGCCCCGTCGACTGAGGGTGACACGATCGTCGCGGCCATTGCCTCAAGTTCCTGCATGGTCATCAGACCTGTAGTGTCTTGTGATCCCACGATGTTCACGCCAAGCCGAACGTCTGATCCGGCGTGCAGAACCGTACCCGGCGTTACGCCACGGGCATTGGCGTTAAAGATTTTTTCAACAGCAGTCAGGCCTTGACCCTCATGATTGATTTCTTTGGACGGTGCGAACACCAGCGGAGCCTCAACCCCAAGGGTTTCCGCAGCAAACGTCTGCAACTTTTTACCAAAGACGATGGCGTAAGACCCACCCGCCTTCATGAATTCCACCTTTTGCGGGGTGAAGGAGCTGGACATATCCACCAGTTCGTCACCATCTTCGCTGTACAGCTTTTTGTCTTTGGTGTTGATCTTCAACACGGTGCCCGTCGTAACAGAATACTTTTCCTCAAGGACAGCATTGCCATCGTTGTTTAAAATCGGATTGCCGTCTTCGTCTGTTTTCTTAATCCAGTTTTTCAGATCGACACCGATGCCGCCGGTCACGCCAACAGTTGTCAGGAAGATCGGGGAAATGCCGTTCGTACCCGCTACAACAGGGGCGAAATTCACGAAGGGAACATAGGGCGATGCCTGCTTACCTGTCCAAAGTGCGACGTTGTTCACACCTGACATCCGCGAAGACCCAACACCCATCGTGCCTTTTTCCGCAATTAGCATGACGCGCGCGTCGGGATGCTGCAGTTTAAGATCTTGAATGTGTTTCTGTGCCGCTTCGTCGATCATGCACTTACCGTGCAGTTCGCGGTCCGCACGGGAGTGTGCCTGATTGCCTGGTGACAGCAGGTCGGTGGAAATATCGCCTTCGCCAGCGACAAAGGTCACAACCTTAATCTCTTCTTCGATGTCAGGCAGCTTGGTAAAGAATTCAGCCTTAGCGTAGCTTTCAAGGATATCGCGTGCAATAAGATTGCCTGCGTCAAACGCCGATTTCAAGCGGTCCATGTCTGCATCGTACAAGAAGAATTGTGTCTGCAGTACGTCGGCCGCTTGGCTAGAAAACGCAGCATCATTACCCAGAGCGAGGTCCAGCAGAACGTCCACAGAGGGGCCGCCCTTCATGTGGGACAGCATTTCAAAGGCGAACTCAGCGGAGATTTCTTGAACCTCAGCGTCGCCCAAAATGATGTCTTTCAAGAACTGTGCCTTTACGGCTGCCGCGCTCGTTGTGCCGGGGAGTGTGTTGTAGATCAGGAAATTAAGCGAAGCGTCCCGATGCGCGTGGCCCGCATCTAAGATTTGGGCGATGATTTCCTGCGTCAGCTCAGCACCGTCGATCGGCTTTGGGCTAAGTCCCTGCTTTTTGCGGGTTTCAATTTCTTCAAGGTATGCTGCATATAAGTTCATGGTAATCTCGATTTTTAACTGTTTATGTGGCGAGAAGTGCCCAGAGTAAGCTGTCAGCTTGCGCGAGCGAAATGGTTGTATGCAGCGGTATACCTAAACGAGTGAAGGTGCAAGATGTTGGATCGATGTTGGCCCCGAACGCGACAAACCCGTCGCTCAGAAACCTTCATCTGACTGCGCATGAGATCAATACAAGAACGGCGACACGAAGAGCTTAGAAGTTTCCCGTTGCAACCTCTTTTAGGATTAGCTTGTCCAGCGTAAGGTCCGATACTGATCGCCGCAGACGCTCGTTCTCTTTCTGTAACCGCTTCAGTTCCTTGAGTTGTTCTGTGCTCATTCCGCCTTACTTTTCCTTCCAATGGTGATAGGTTTGTTCAGTCAAACTGATCTGTCGGATCACGCCAATCCGGGGCATACCTTGCCCCATAAGAACTTCAACCTGCCAAAATTTTACGACAATCTCTTCAGGCTTGGGTCTCTTGGTGGCCATTTATGGTCCCCTGTTCCTGACTATAGGGGCGGACCAATTCAAAGTGGGAGGCTCAAAAACTCAGTGCGCTTTGCGCGGATCAAAAAAATAGCGCGCCAAGCATTTGCCTGACGCGCTCTCTTTAAATCTATGGTCTTCGGTCTTAGAGGGACTCTTCGATCCAGCTTTTCAACGCAGCCTTTGGTTTTGCGCCTGCCATGTTTGCAATAACTTGGCCGTCTTTGATGACGAACAGAGCAGGGATGCCACGGACACCCATTTTAGCAGCTGAATTTGGATTGCTGTCTACGTCGACTTTGACAATTTTAACCTTGCCACCCAGCTCTTCAGACAATTCTTCGAGGGACGGACCGATTTGTTTACAAGGGCCACACCATTCTGCCCAAAAATCAACAACAACTGGGACGTCTGAATTTGTGACTTCGGCTTCGAATTGTGCGTCTGATACTGCAACGGTTGCCATTTGGCTTCTCCTCAGGGGCTAATTTGTTGGTTGGGAACCTATGTATACAGTGTTCAAAGGTCAAGATATGTTGATGTCTTTAACGCCTGAGACACAAGATCGTGTGTTAAAGGCATTAAGCTTTGTGTGTTGGTCCACAATATAGCTGTTTCAATCTCATGATCTGGATAAATTTCACGTAATGCACAGGAATAGGCACCCATTTGGCGAAGCAAACCAATTGGGCAATCCGCAGCTGAATGGGGGATTGTGCGGTTAGTTTTAAAATCGATCGCGGTGATCTTATTGCCGGTGATCAACAAACGGTCAATCGTGCCATGAATGCGCTGCGATCCGATGGGGGCAGTTATCGAAACCTCTGCCAAGGTGCCGGGTGCAAAGACATGGGCCAATTCGGGCTTATCCAAAATGGCAACTGCCTCGGCTTTCGCTTGGGTGCGCAAGGTGCCTGACAACCCAAAATCCTGTTCTGTGGATTTATGCGGGTGTTCTAGATGCCAGTGCACCAAACTACCGTATGAAAGGGCGGTATCCTCATCCATTCCCAACTCACCTTCAAGGGCTTTGGCACCACTCAGATCAGATGGTGAAAGGGTTTTGACTGCCTCAATCGGATTGGCGAATTTTTGAGTATAAAGCGTCTCTAATACCGGGGCATTTGTCGAATTTATCATTTTTTGTTCAAAATCGGGGGCATCCCAGTCGCCATGTTCAACCCGCAGGATCGGGCCAACCTCGGGTATGGACACATCCACCGCACCGGCATGTTCCATCGCGCCCTGAACAGTGTGGTACCATGACGGTTCACTCTTACCTAAATCACCTGCCACGGCCACAATCAGCCATTTCTCTGCGCGGCTCAACGCCACATAAAGCAGGCGCAGCTGTTCATTGCGTTGGGCGTCTTTCATCTCTCCCAATGCGTCCTGCATTGTCTTGGGTGTTTCACCGTCGCGCGCTTTCCAAACAGGCACTTCACCCATTTTTATTATTTCGCTTTTGACCTGAATGTTGCGTTTACCAGTGTCAGGCAAAATCACGATGGGCGCTTCTAGACCCTTTGACCCATGCACTGTCATCACGCGAATTTGATCTGACGCGCTGTCGATTTGGCGTTTTATGTTCAGATCATCGGCTTTCATCCAGACGATGAACCCGGTCAGGCTCGGCACCGCTGTGCGTTCATATGCCAGCGCTTGGGACAGCAATGCATTAATGCCATCTTCGGCCTCTGTGCCCAAGCGACCTAATAATTTGCGCCGCCCATCGTGGCGGGTCAAAATACGTTCGATCAGATCATAAGGGCGCAAGAAATCAGCATTGTCGCGCAGATCGCGCAGGACGGGTACGGTATCTGCGAAATCATCTGAACGGTCACGCAGGTTTTGCCATAGGTGCTCTTGGGTTCTGTGATGTGCCACGTCGAACAATTGTTGTTCGCTCCACCCAAACAGCGGGGATTTCAATACGGTTGCAAGGGACAGGCTGTCTTCTGGTGTCGCCAAAAAGGACAGTAACGCACCAAGGTCACGTACGGCCAGTTCAGCGCCAACCTTTAGCCGATCGGCACCCGCTATTGCGAGGTTATGAATTTTGCAGGCGCGAATGATCTCAGAAAACAAGGCAGAGCGGCGTTGCACAAGGATCAGGAAATCACCGGCCGTGATGAGGCGTTTGATCGTCGTACTCTTTGGTCCGTCATCAGGAATAGTGTGTTTGTCGTTAATCAGTCTGGCGATGGAGCGGGCAATTTGATCCGCCAAAACCACCGTGTGGTGCTGCTCGCTGCGCCGATCAATCGGATCGAACCAATCACGCTCATCGTCGTCTTTGATGGTTTCGATGACAGGCCAAAGGTCTACACGACCGGGTAAGTCGGATTTAAATGCGATGTGCTTTGAATCCTGCACAAACCCAGCTTGAGTTTTGTTGTCAAAGGTCTGATCCACCATCCGTAAAATCGCGGCAGAGGAACGGAATGAAAAATCCAATGTTGTTTCTTGGAAAGGCACATCAATGGCTGCGAACTTTTCCTTAAACTCATTCTGCATCCGGTCAAATTCACGTGGGTCTGCCCCTTGGAATGAATAGATGGACTGTTTTTTATCTCCAACAACAAACAAGGTGCGTTTGACATCTTCGCGTGCACCATCCCCGCTTGAGAACTCCTCGGCCAGTTTGCGGATCACATCCCACTGGTCCGGGCTGGTGTCTTGTGCCTCATCCACAAGAATGTGGTCGATCCCACCATCAATGCGGAACAACACCCACGCCGCCACTTTTTCATCATTTAAAAGGTGACGTGCCTTTAGGATCAAATCGTCAAAGTCCAACCAACCGCGTACCAGTTTGGCCTGTTCGTATTTTCCCACAAAGGCATGGGCAAAGTCGTGTAAGACCTGTGTTCGACGCGCAGACTGAAGGGCCAAACGCCTATCTCGCGTATCTTCGATCCGCAGCATGAATGCCTCTAACTGTGGCATCAATGCTCCAACAGTGCCTTGGGTCGCCTTGGTTGGAAAGGTCCCTAACTTGGCAGAAAACGGGTCTTTGGCATTGCCACCAGTTAGAAAAACATTTTCCAAAATGGGCAAAGATTTAAGGGACAATGTTCCCAACATCTTCAGCTTTTCACCAGCCTTACCGTCATTGCCACCTTTGGAGGTCAAAACGGGGATCAGTTGATCCAGCAGCTGCCGTTCACCACCTTGAAACGCCAAACCTTCAATTTCTGACTCGTCCAATCCCGCGGCTTGACCAAACAGCGCAAGGCAATCATCCCACGCTAATGGATTTGCAAATGCAGCACGGTGGCCCACAATTTCTTGTGTCAATCGTAAGAAATCTTCGCCTGAGTATTGGTTGGCAAGTGCGGCAACCAAACCCGCTTCTGGTCCGTCGGCCATCATATCCACGATCTCACTGCGCAGCATGTCAGCCGCGCGTTCTTCGATCTCTTTGAATTGTGGGCTTACGTTGGCTTCTAATGGAAAGCGACGCAGAAGTGAGGCGCAGAATGAGTGAATAGTTTGAATTTTCAATCCACCGGGGGTCTCAATCGCACGGGCAAACAATGTGCGGGCATCGCGCAATTGATCGCCATCCGGATTGTGTCGCACACCTAATTCGGTCAGGGCATGGCGCAATTCTGAATCGGGCAACATGGCCCAATCGCCCAGACGTTTGAACAGACGGTTTTGCATCTCTGATGCGGCGGCCTTGGTGTAAGTCAGACACAGGATATGTTGCGGCTGGACCTTGTCCAAAAGCAGACGTGCCACGCGGTCCGTCAGAACGCGGGTCTTGCCCGAACCTGCATTGGCAGCAAGCCATGTGGATGTGTTTGGATCTGCTGCGGCCAATTGGCGTCGCGTAGCTTCATTAGGTGTCATCATGTCAGATCCTCAGGCACAGGAATATCGGTGCCATCCCATTCCCCAAAACGCGCAAGGTGATCGTAATCACCGCGCTCCCGTTCGCTTTGGATTGTGCGTTGCGAGGTAAAACCCTGCTCAATGGACAAATAGGCGCGAATCAATTGCGCCAGTTCGTCCAGAACCTTTGCAGGCGGCTCTTTTTGCAATGGGGCGCGGACCTCAACAGGTTTGCTCCCTAGACCGATAAACACAGCTTCCGTCACCGTGTTCACACCCACATGTTTAAAACTGCCTTGTTCCATCATTGCCGCTTCGATCAGCAATTGTTTGTCGAACTTGGCCTGTTGTTTTTCAGTCGGGGGTGTCCCGGTTTTGTAGTCAAAGATCGCAACGCTATCGGGACCGGTTTGATCAATCCGATCCGCATATCCGGTAAGGGTGAAGTCTAATTTGGGCATGCTCATGACGCCCTTGGCTTGCTTTTCAAATGCAATTGGTGTGCTGCGGGCTTGGCGCTCTGCTTCTCTGGCGACAAACCAATCTGTCACGCGCGATAGCTTTGCCAACCAAAGCGCACGGGTCGCAGGCCAAGGCACGTCGCGGACCAGCACGTCAGTGGCAACTTTCATCAAGTATGTTGAGGTCAGCAAAGACGGATCTGCCATTATGTCTTTAACGAACACCTCCATAACGGAGTGGATCAAGATACCGCGCATAGGTGCGTCTGGGGATTGTACGATTGGATTTAGGGCACGCAATTTTAATGTGTGCTTGGCATAAACTGCGTAGGGGTCGCGGATCAGGCGCTTGATCTCTGTCACGGACAGGGCATGTGGGCGCGCAACGATTGGTGGACGTGGGGAAGGGCGATGGGCACGATCAACGGTTGTAGGTTTCTCTAGCACTTTAGTCTTGGCCAACCATTCATCGCCTCTTGTGATCATTTTCTTCAACACTTCAGGCCCATCAAGTGTGGGCAAGCCGCCCAACAAGTTCTGTAAGCGGTTCAGCCAGCGCGAGGGCACAGTTTCTGCATCGTCAGAACGTACAGAACGCGTGATCCAGACCTCTTCTGCGGCAACGGCCTGCTGAAAATCGTGTGCAGACAGACCAATGCGCCGTTCGGGCAGCAACAAACCCGCCTGATTGCGCAGGGCGCGGTTTAACCACGGATCGGGTTTGGGTGCTTCGGGCCATGTGCCCTCATTCAACCCGCCCAAAATGACCAAATCAGCCCCTTGAACTCGGGCTTCAAGGGTACCCCAAATCATGATGTTTGGATGAGGCGCGTCGCGGTCGCGCACTTCTTCGCTCGATAGCAAAGCACCGACCAGATCAACGTAGTCAGAGGCGGACATTTCGCCACCGTACTCCCCATGTTCGGTTAGGGTGTCCATAACTTTGCGGGCCTTTTGACCTGCCGATTTTAACCACAATTCACCCGTGGTTTTGCTCATAGGCCCTGATGCGATCGCTTCCGCCACTTGGATGTGCAAGGCGGTCCAATCGGCCAAGGTGCGGTTGCCTGCGAAATGCAGATTGCAAAACGTCTGACCAACCCAGTCCGCCCAGTCGGTGAGTGTGGTTGGCGGGTTTAGTTTAGCTGCTGCTTTTTGCGCGACCTCTGACACCCCTTCAGCAGTGGGATAAGGTAGCCCATCACGGCGAATGCGCAGTTCGATCCGTTGAGTGTTTAATTGGTGTAACCCGCGATCATCACCGCTGTGGGTCATCGGATGTTTTAGCAATGTCAGCAAGGATTCAGTATCTAACAAACGGGAAAACAACCCGCCGACGTGACGCAGAAACCGCCCGGGTGGGGATAGATGTAGCGGTGAACCCGCACTGTCATCGGGTAGAATATCCCAACGATCCAATGCCGCTGACACTTGTCGCGTTAGCATTCGATCGGGCGTTATAAGTGCCGCTGTTTGGCCATCTTCAGCAGCCTTGCGCAGGCGCATCGCAATGGCCAACGCTTCATCGCGTGGCGTTTCAGCTTGTAACAGCGTGACGCCTTTCAACCCTTCAGCAATACCAGTTAAACGGGGGCCTTCAGACAACCACGCATCTGTGACAGGCGCTGGGCGTAGAGCAAGGGAAAGCAGCTTATTACGGGCAGGGGCGGCAGGCGCATCATCGGCCCATGGGATCACGTCATCTGACGACTTTTCCAACGACAGTAGTAGTTTGTGAAAACGGAACTGCGGGTGGTCTTCCGATAGCATCGCGTCAGACAGGCTAGTCCACACATCTGTTGGCATATCAAAATCAAAACCGGGCAGGATAACAGCACCATTTGGTAGTCTTGCGATGGCTTGCATCAGCATCAATGTCGTGCCGCGTGATCCTGTTGAACCCGCAAGGATAATGGGTTGCTTTGGTGGGGTGTGTTCCCAACGCTCAACTAAATTTTGCACTATGATCCGTTGGCGTGCTTCGGTGTCAGGTGTGTTTTGGGACAGATCGATGTAGGATTGCGCAATATTGATGAACGTCTTCGCGCGCTCCCAGTGGCCTGATTGGTCCGTGACATCAAGGTTCGCAATGGCTTCGGCAGAAACGCCTTCGCCCTGCATCTCGTCCATCAAAGTGGCGAGGCTGTCAGCAAGGTCATAAAGCGATGCGCGCGCGGCAAAGCTTTGCTCGCGCTCCAGCAGATTGGCAACAAGCTGTACCAATTCCAAACGACGCTTAAGCGCTGAATTTGATTTAGGTACATCGAGGTCTGGCAGCAGATCCTCGATCTCGTTCAGCATTCTAATGCGGGGCAATAAAAGGGCAGGGCCCGCATCAAACAAATCCCGCATACGGCGTGCCATACGACGGGTGTTTATGATCACTTCGACCTGCGCCATCTCATGGGGCGGGTGGCCATCCATCCGTTTGATCAGACCATTCACCAGCGATTTTGGGAAATCTACACCGTTGGGGATGCCAAACAGATGCGTAGGGTTTTGGGGATCAAACATTCATCATCTCTTCTGCCTGTGCGATGCCTTCAGGGTGTCCAACGTCGCAATGCGTTAACCGATCGTAGCGTCGACTGGATGCGTCACCGGCCGCGGTTACACGCTGGGCATTGCTCCACTGGGTTCCTTCCAGAAATTTGGTCGTCGCAGTTTCGCAATTAGTCACTGCGCCATCCCTTAGTTTTTGCACCCCACTTTGGGTCATCCCATTGCGCGATCAGCACACGTGAATCTAAGGTGCTTGAAGGTGTCAATTCGACATGAAGTGCATCAGTTGGGGCATAGCTACCCAATCTGTCAGGCCATTCTATCAGGCAAACTGCTTCGGTCATGGCATCAAACAGGCCAAGTTCTTCGATTTCTTGTTCTGCGTTTAAGCGGTAAAGATCAGAGTGCCAAACTTCGCCAGCCGTGGTGTCATATGTCTGCACAAGTGTGAAAGTTGGCGAGGGCACGTCTTCGTCCACCGTCAAAAGAGATTTAATAAAGGAACGCGCAAAATGTGTTTTGCCGGCACCAACTGCGCCCGTCAGTAAAATTGTGTCACCAATTTGGACGTTTTGCGCAAGAATACCTGCAAGATTTGCAGTCTCATTCGCGTCTGCCAGATCGATTTTTAGGGTGTTGTTTGCCATGCGCCCTATGGTGGCGTGGGTGTGGCCAAGCTGCAAGTCAAATTGGTCTTATTTTTGTAGTTAAGGTTTTTTAAGGGGTGCTATGTGTGATGGCAGGTTTGGTTTTGAAAACCAGCATTGTTGCACCCAAAGCAACAGGTTTTATAGAGCAAGAAAATATATCACCATTTGCCCACTTTATTTCACATTCCCAGGGCGATTGAGGGCTAATTTTATAAGAAAATCGCGGATGTTGGCCCATGCATAATTGGGCAGGCTTTGGCGTTTCCAGTCTTTGAGTGCGTCCAAAATGGTAATGTCTATAAAAGTGTTTTCCACCCGGCCCCGAAGACACCGAAGTTCGGTTGCTGCGCAATGGATCAGTTGACTGAGCTTCGATATCGAATAGTGGCTGATCTGCGTGCGGCTCTTTATCAAAAACTATTTTTATAAAGAGTTTCATAAGCAGTTTTATACCAGCCAACTGTGCCATCCCGCTTAACTTTCCAAATCGGATGAGGCGCGGTGGTACTCGCAAACCCTGTCACCATCACTTCTGCTTCTAGCGATTTGATTTTGTGCTGGACGTCCAACGGCAAAGTTTCTTAATCGATGATTTGCACATGTGTTGCGTCATCGATCTTGCGGATTTCTAGTTTTGTAATGTCGGTATCGTGCTGCGATGGAATAACGACAGTTTTGGCATTGTCCGAAGGTCTTGAGGAAAAACTGGGAAACCGATGGGCTATACTGATGCACAGAGCGGCCCAATAACTTCCTTTTCCATTGAACTTAGCAAGTCGAAAACCGGCCGTTGAGGCGTGTTGTACGGTCTGCTCTTTGAACAAAAGAGAGATATCTGCAGAGCTATAGCTTTGCAGTTATCCCAACTCATTTTTGGTAGGTTTTCCAAAATATAAAAGCCCTAAGAGGGTACTTAGCAAGGCTGATACGACGACTATCAAAATCTCAAAGAGTGTCATACCTGCCATATCCCCTGAACGATGCTCTGGAGGAAATGTCGGGGGAAATGGTTAACAGCCTGTTAACCAATGGGTAAGTCGTTCATCTATCCTAGAAATCTTTGGTTTTCACCAAGCGGAATTGCGTTGCTGCCGTGGCGCGCATCAATCGTGTCGCGGGGCCATTTCACTTCGACAATTGCGCCAGTATGTTTGGCAGTATCTGGTGCTGTCATGTATGGATCAGACCCGTTTGCAAAACTCAGCTCAGCACCAGATCTTTCTAGCAGGGTCTTAGCAATAAACAGACCTAAACCCATACCTTCATACCCTGGCCGGTCTTGACCTTCAGACGGCGTTTTGCGGCGCCCGACAAATGGATCGCCGATGCGTCCAATTAAATGAGGCGGGAAACCTGTCCCATCATCAACGATCCGGATTGAAATGGTGTTTGTAGTCCAATGTCCTTCGACCCAAACATTCTTGTTGGCGAAGTCGACGGCGTTTTGAACCAGATTACGCAACCCATGTATAATCTCTGGTTTGCGCAAAATAGCGGGTTGGCTCATCTCCACACCAGCCAATGGATCGTGTGAAAAATGCACGGCTTTGCCACGATGGGCGTGGGGCTCTGCGGCTTCTGCGATGACGGTCATCAAGGGTGCTTGGCGCAGGTGCAAATCGTCTTTTCCGGCCTGACCCATATCGCGTAAAATATCGCGACATCTGTTGGCCTGTTCACGGATCAATGCAGCATCTGCCCATAAATCTTCGCGATTCTCCAATTCGTCCATCAACTCAGAACTGGCGAGTTTGATCGTGGCAAGAGGAGTGCCTAATTCATGGGCCGCAGCAGCGACAACGCCGCCTAGATCAGTCAATTTTTGTTCGCGTGATAGGGCCATTTGAGTGGCGGTTAGCGCATCGGACATAGAGTGCATCTCAGACGTAATCCGGCGCGAATAGGCCCCGATAAATACAATGGCAATGACCAATGCTATCCAGTTCCCAAACAGGAAAATATCGGGCACGCGCAGGATAAATCCTTGGTCAGTTTTGAGGGATAGATGGAACTTGGACAGCAGCGTCACCATGGCAATTGCAGTGCCACCAGCCAGTAGAGTTGATCGCGTTGTAAGAACCGCGGCTGACACAGTAACTGGACCCAACAGTAGCAATGCAAACGGATTGTGCAGGCCACCAGAGAGAAACAACAAGAATCCCAATTGTAGCAAATCGAACATGACCATGGATAGGTTTTCACGCTCAGAAAGGCGCTTGTTTTCAGGAAAAACAAAGGCAGCGACCAGATTCCCGATGACTGAAAGGCCCACAGCAAAGTAACAAAGACCTAATTCCAACTGCAATCCGTAGACATATTGTCCAACCAAGATTGCGGTTAATTGTCCTACAATGGCTACCCATCGTAGAACAATCATGGTTCTAAGCCTTATCCAGTTGGATCTTTGCTGTTCGGTGAAAACGTTAAGGTGGGAATCTGGCATGTGCTCACTATTTCTTTGATTGCGCAGGATAGGAGGGGTGTTATCAATCCAGCATTGTTAAACATTACTAACATTTAAGGCGAATAACATGTCACGTATAATCGCACCCATTGCCGCAATTGCCGCAGCTGTTTTAGTTGGGGGTTCATGGCTGGCAACCCGAGATGCCAATCCAGATCAATTTGCACAGTGCCGCGCATCGGCCGTCGCAGGTGGAACAGTCATTGGTGGGCCTTTTGAGTTGGTGAATGCCAAAGGCGAAACAGTGACAGACAGGGACGTCATCACCGAACCGACAATGGTTTATTTCGGCTACACGTTCTGCCCAGATGTTTGCCCACTAGATGTGTCGCGCAATGCTGAGGCAACTGACTTTTTGGCAGAGGGAGGGCAATCCATGACACCACTTTTCATCTCCATCGATCCCAATCGCGACACGCCCGAAGTAGTTGGCGATTTTGCGTTCAACATGCACGAAAAAATGATTGGTCTGACGGGGTCACCTGAACAGGTTAAAGCGGCCAGCCAAGCGTACCGTACATATTACAAAGCGCACCCAGCGGACGATGAATATTACCTCGTTGATCACTCAACGTTTAGTTATTTGGTTCTTCCAGAACATGGGTTTGTCGAATTTTTCCGCCGTGAAATTGGGGCCAAAGATATGGCCAAAATGGTCGGGTGCTTTATCGACAACGCTTAATAGTGTTACTTAGTTTGACCAAAGGGTGTCCGCGACCCATATTAACTCTGAACAAGGAGACGATCACATGGCAGACCCAATCGAATACGACCTTGGTGAAGACCGCACATTGATGTTGCTAGATGACGACGAACCCTTTTTACGCCGTCTTGCAAAAGCGATGGAGAAACGTGGCTTTGAAGTTGAGACCGGCGGCAGCGTTGCCGCAGGTCGTGCAATTGCAACGGCCCGTCCGCCAGCATACGCCGTGATCGATCTGCGCCTTGAGGACGGTAATGGTTTGGACGTGGTCGAAGTGCTGCGTGAAAAACGTCCAGATGCACGTATCGTTGTCCTGACAGGTTACGGTGCGATTGCCACGGCTGTTGCTGCGGTGAAAATTGGCGCGACAGACTATTTGTCGAAGCCAGCGGACGCGACCGATATCATGAATGCGCTGTTGGCGTCGGGCGATGATCTGCCCCCACCACCAGAAAACCCGATGAGTGCGGATCGCGTACGTTGGGAACACATTCAACGTGTCTACGAATTGTGTGATCGCAACGTATCTGAAACAGCACGTCGCCTGAACATGCACCGCCGTACGTTGCAACGTATTTTGGCAAAACGTTCACCGCGCTAATCGTTTAGATATCGTAGCGTTTGCTGATCTTGTCGACGATCAAACCGCTGTCCAATTTGACGTCTTTGTCGAGTGTCCACGTTCGGAAACCGCGCGATTGATAATAGGTCAATCCGCCCTCATTGTCGGTGCGGATAGTGGCGTTGATCCAAACGTACCCCAAGTTTTTGGCTGCCTTTGAGGTGGCCGAAAACAGGGATGACCCAATGCCCAACCCCGTACGTCCGACCTGAACAAAGGTCGCAATATCGCACGCCTCTGCCGGCAGCTTTTCGTGTGGGGAAATCCATTGAAATCCGATGACCTGTTCAGCGTCGTCCAACGCGACATGCCATGCAGATTCGTCTGGGGCAAAGGACATCCATTCGCTGATATCGTCCCCTGTTACGGTTTGGGTCTTGGCTGTGGTGCCACCCTTTTCAATGATAGCGTTCAATAAGGTCGCCATTGATTTCGCATCCATCAAATTGGCGCGGCGTACATATGTCATGGCATTTCCTTTAGCAGGACGTGGTGACGGGCGGCAAAGTCGGTGCGCGTTTCAACAGGGGTGCGCAAAACGATGGAAAGTCCGTCGATCACGTCTGAATCTGGTTTGCCAAACAGCTTGGTCGCTTCTTCTTGTGAAAAGCCTGCGATTTGTACGGCTTCCATCCATGCGCTAATACGGTCCGCTTTTTTAATTTGCTTTTTGACCGCAACAGGGATCACCGCAGGTAGACCAAAGCGAATGTGTATTGCCGCCATCAGGCGATCGTCCAATTCCCCATAGCCCGGACCAACGGCGGCTTTAACGGGGGAAATCATGTCACCAATCACGTATTCAGGCGCATCATGCAGCAGGGCGGCCAACCGCCACTTGATCGGTGCATTGGGCGATATACGCCCATATAAGATTTCAACCAGAAGCGAATGTTCAGCTACGGAATAGGCGAAATCGCCATGTGTTTGGCCGTTCCAGCGCGCGACAAAGGCTAGACCGTGGGCGATGTCTTCGATCTCGATGTCCACAGGGGTTGGATCAAGTAAATCTAGCCTGCGACCAGACAGCATACGTTGCCATGCACGAGGTTGTTGCGCCATTTCCTGATCCCTTCCTTAGTTAATTATTACTGTTTGTCATAGGATGTTGACCCCGACAATTGTATCGAAACGATTTCATCCTTTTCTTTTATACATTGCAGCCCCATCTAATAGACAACCAACATGAAAGGACACGCCATGACCAGCTACACAAAGAACCCAGACGTCATCGCAACCCTATCGCCAGAGGAATTCTATGTGACGCAAGAAAGCGGCACAGAACGTCCAGGTACTGGCAAATTGCTCGCTAACAAAGAGCCAGGCCTTTACGTCGATATCGTATCGGGTGAGCCATTGTTTGCCTCAAGCGATAAATACGAAAGTGGATGTGGCTGGCCAAGCTTTACTAAAGCGATTGAACCGGCAAATGTGGCTGAGCTGAAGGACGCTACCCTTGGCATGGTTCGCACCGAAGTGCGTTCCATGCATGGCGACAGCCACCTTGGCCACGTGTTTCCAGACGGACCGCGTGATCGGGGCGGATTGCGGTACTGCATCAACTCGGCCTCCCTACGTTTCGTCCACCATGACGATATGGAAGGGGAAGGCTACGGCGCATATTTAGACCAAGTGGAGAATATCAGATGACCATTGAACGCGCAGTTTTAGCAGGCGGATGCTTCTGGGGCATGCAGGACCTGATCCGTAAAATGCCGGGTGTCACGGACACCCGTGTCGGTTACACTGGTGGGGACGTTCCAAATGCAACCTACCGCAATCACGGGACACATGCGGAAGGGATTGAAATCATGTTCGACCCTAACAAAATCACCTACCGTGAGCTGTTAGAGTTCTTCTTCCAAATCCACGACCCGACCACGCCTAACCGCCAAGGCAATGACCGTGGCTTGGGTTACCGTTCTGCCATCTACTACGCCAACAAATCGCAGTATCAAACGGCGCTTGATACCATTGCAGATGTTGAGGCATCAGGCATTTGGCCGGCCAAAGTTGTGACCGAAGTCGACCCAGTGGGCGATTTTTGGGAAGCAGAGCCAGAGCATCAAGATTACCTTGAGCGGATACCAAACGGCTATACCTGCCACTTTGTACGACCGGATTGGACATTACCAAAACGGGCAGCAGAATAAGAATAAGGGCGAGCCTTCGGGTCCGCCTTTTTTATGTGTGAAAGGAATTTAAATGGATCAATTGATTTCAGACGGTATTAGCAATGGGATAAAAGAGATTGTCGACAGAGCCTTAACTAAAATGAAAAACATAGAGTGGTTTTCATAACTTCACTCCAGCTCCCCCGACGGAATAATCCCAAAGAACGCTCCACCAGACCACACGCCAAACCAGCCCTCGTGATGCACACCCAAATCCACCAACCGGTAGAAGCTCTTGCGATCTATCAGCGCCTCTAAATCCGCACGGATCAAGATATATGGCGACGGCTCTCCCGTCTCAATATCCCGCTCAACCCGAATGGGATGATTGACGCCCGCAACAACCGCATCATCGACATGCGTTGTGAACGTCAAATCTTGATCCAACCCTTGGCCTACAGGATCGAAATCAAGCGCCACAAATGGAGCGTCATCGACGATGATCCCGACCTTCTCAACAGGCGTCACAAGGAAGTATTTCCCGTTTTCCCGCTTCAAGATCGACGAAAACATCTTAACCAATGCTGGCCGCCCGATCGGCGTGCCCTCGTAAAACCACGTCCCATCCCGTGCGATCCGCATATCCAGATCACCACAGAACGGTGGGTTCCACAGGTGCACAGGCGGCAAACCGCGCGTTTTCGTGGCGTTTATAGAGGCAACAAGGCCTTCTGCACTGGGGATCACGGGCTTTTGTCCACTCATAAGAATTGTCATTCCGTCGTTAGGCGATAGGTTGTCACCGATAGATATAACCTGCCGGAGACTGATGTCATGACCAATAGCCAAGATATGGTTGCGCAAATAGAGGCGCTGGGCGAAAAACTTGGTCAGGCCAAGGCATCCATCAATCGTCGCTTCATTGGGCAGGAGCGGGTTGCCGACCTGACATTGACCGCATTGTTGTGCGGTGGGCATGGTTTGCTGGTCGGTCTTCCGGGTCTG
>JABGTH010000125.1 GCA_018647275.1 Paracoccaceae bacterium | reverse complement strand
TTTGGTCGCGATGCCCAAACGCAAGTTTTTACTCTCTGCCGAAGAATTCTCAGGCTATATGAAGGGACGCAGCGTTCTGGCTGACTACAGCGCTGCGCCAATATTACTGTCACGATACTGCGATGAAATAACAGCACGCTTTCCCAAAATTTAACAGTTCATATACTTCTCAACACGCGCACCCGAGAGCTGGTTGCAGAGCGCCTTTTGGGGACACGTCAAATCCTTATCCATGACCTTGGACTATGACACTTTTGCAAAAACCTACGAGAAAGCAGCCAAATTTGAGCCAATCCTCAAACCGGTGCGAAGACAGGTAAACGTTGCGGCGCACCATACCGCCCTCGAGGACTGCCGCAAGCTAAGACTGGGCCCTGCTGATCCGGTGTTCGACCTATGTGATATATCACCAAGTCTGCGCGAAAAAATCGTCCCTCAACCTATTCACAATGAATGACAGGATAAGACCGTTTTACTTGCTTTACTGGCAGAAAACCGTGCATATGCGGATCATTACAAACGCAAAGCAGCCAAGCAAATCATTCTCGCAGAGGCCCAGAAAAATGACCGATAACCCAAAGTCGCACGGGCGCAAAACCATTCGCCAAACTCTGACACCACGGTCCTTGATGGATGGCGATGAAGAGTTGGCAGGCGTTTGGCAGGCGCGGATTATGACACTGTTCCCAAATGCTTTTCCTGGCGTATTGGGTGAAAGCCTGACGGGCCGCGCATTGAAAGACGGTAAATGGCAACTACACACCCATGACTTGCGCAGCCACGGCTTAACCAAGCACCGCAATGTCGATGACACCCCCGCGGGTGGTGGCGCCGGCATGGTGTTGCGCGCCGATGTGATTGGCCCTGCAATTGAAGCCGTACAACGCCAAAGCAAAGGCAATGTGCCGTTGGTTTATATGTCCCCACGCGGACGCCGCTTTGATCAAGAGATGGCACGCAACTGGGCGCGGTGTGATGGCGTTACGGTTCTATGTGGCCGCTTTGAGGGCGTCGATGAACGTGTATTACAACACTACGGCGTGATGGAAGTATCCCTTGGTGACTTCGTGATGACCGGCGGTGAAATTGCAGCCCAAGCAATGATTGATGCCACAGTGCGCTTGTTGCCAGGTGTGCTAGGGAACGCGGACAGTGCCGTAGAAGAAAGCCATTCAAACGGTTTGCTTGAGCACCCTCAATATACCAAACCTGCAGAATGGATGGGGCACAAAATCCCCGATGTCTTAATGTCCGGGAATCACGCAAAAATCGGAGCATGGCGTCGTGAAATGTCGCGTGAAATCACCAAAGAACGTCGTCCTGATCTGTGGGCGAAACTCACCGATTGATATGGATCTTTTCGTGCACCGCTGCACAGTTGTTCTACGTTTTTATAACTCAGGATAAAAAACGCCAATTTGCCTCGCAAATTGTCATGATGGTTGCGGTTTTCTGCTCAAAATCTGTTTTGTTAACCAATTCTTTGCGATCTTTCCCTCTATCTGGTTGGTAAACATTGTAGGCACCACAAGATACAGGGTACCCTTTCGTAAATGGCGTGCTGAGTCGTAATGACGCGAACACCTCCTATATCTATCGTTACGCACCAGCCCAATTCGCAAAGTCGACGGAGAAATAGATGAAAATCCTGTTCAAAAAGCCACTTCAACTTTTCGCGCTTGGTGTCTCACTTAGCTTGATGACAACGACAGCCCGCTCTGAAACTTTGGCTGATGCTTTGGTCAGCGCATACAACCACAGCGGATTACTAGAACAGAACCGCGCCTTGCTTCGCGCCGCTGATGAAGACGTCGCGTCCGCCAGCGCAGCATTGCTGCCAATCGTAAATTGGTCTGCCCAAACACAGCGTATGTTCAGCAGCCAAGAAAGAGGCCGCGGCAGCAACGCAACGATCGGCGTTAACGCCGAACTTCTGCTTTATGATTTTGGCGGATCAGCTGCCTCTATCGAAGCCGCGCGTGAGAGCGTATTCGCAACCCGTTCACAACTGCTATCGATCGAGCAGCAGATTA
>JABGTH010000203.1 GCA_018647275.1 Paracoccaceae bacterium | reverse complement strand
GTGCTGGAGCAGGTGGTGCAACAAACGCGCTTTGCTCAACTTGTTGGATCTCTTCATGCTGTGGCTCAAGCTCTTTGACTGCAGGCTGATAAGCTGGTGCTGGCACTTCGTGTGCATTTGACGCAAAAGCTTCAGCCATGTCAGCTGTAGCCACTTCCTGACGATTCAAATCTTCAAAAAACGAAGGTTCAACTACAACGGGAGCAGCAACCGTTGGCTCTTCTGCCGCGAAGCTCGCTGGAAGCGGCGCAGACATGCTGCGACGCGCCACAGGCGCCTCAGAATGAACATCTGTTGCATCAATACCTGTTGCAACAACGCTGACGCGCATCACACCGCCAAGCTCTGTATCCAATGTTGAACCAACGATGATGTTGGCCTCTGGATCCACTTCTTCGCGAATGCGGTTCGCAGCTTCGTCAAGTTCGAACAATGTAAGGTCGTGACCACCTGTGATGTTAATCAAAACGCCTTTTGCTCCGCGCAACGAAATCTCGTCCAGCAATGGATTAGCGATAGCTTTATCCGCGGCTTGAATCGCGCGATCTTCACCTTCTGCCTCGCCAGTACCCATCATCGCCTTGCCCATCTCGTCCATTACGGAGCGCACATCTGCAAAGTCTAGATTGATCAAGCCGGGACGAACCATCAAATCAGTAACGCCTTTAACACCTTGATACAAAACATCGTCCGCCATCGAGAAGGCTTCGGTGAACGTTGTTTTCTCATTGGCCAAACGGAACAAATTTTGGTTTGGAATGATGATCAGCGTATCGACAACTTTTTGCAAAGCTTCAACACCATCCTCAGCCTGCCGCATGCGCTTGGCACCTTCAAACTGAAATGGCTTTGTTACAACACCAACGGTCAGAACACCCAACTCACGCGCGGCTTGCGCGATGATTGGCGCAGCGCCGGTCCCTGTACCACCCCCCATACCAGCAGTAATAAAGCACATGTGTGAGCCAGCCAAATGATCGACGATCTGCTCGATACTTTCTTCAGCAGCTGCAGCGCCAACGCTTGCACGCGCACCCGCACCCAGACCCTCAGTAACTTTAATACCAAGTTGTACGCGCGTTTCAGAAGCTGATTGCTGAAGAGCCTGAGCGTCTGTGTTCGCCACAACGAAGTCGACGCCATCAAGCTGTTTTTCGATCATATTATTGACCGCGTTACCGCCAGCGCCCCCGACACCAAACACGGTGATACGAGGTTTCAATTCGTCCTGTCCGGGCATCGAAAGATTGAGTGTCATTAGAGCGTCCGCCTGTTTTGTGACCCGCTTTGCAGGTGTTTTTATCCCTTATCCACTTGCAACTTACCGAAAACAAACCCCAACGTCACCCAAAAAACGCAATAACGGCGCAAAATGTGGGCGGTTTTTCGCCATTTCCCACGTCATTTGGTTGGACCAGGCAAATATAGTGGTCACCAGTTATCGCGGAACCACTTCACAGCGCGTCGTAACGAACGGGCAGGATAGCGATCTGCAGGAACATCAAAGTCCCACCATTCGTCTTGCGGGTGGGCAGCAAGCAGAGAAAGTCCAACCGCTGAAGCAAAGCTTGGCCCTGTCGCAGCTTGTGGTAGTCCATGTACACGCAATGGACGCCCCAGGCGCACTTGGTGCCCCAAAATTTTGCTTGCAAGACCATCAAGACCTGGAATTTGACTGCCTCCACCGGTCAAAACGATTTGCTGGCTTGGCAAGTGATCGAAGCCAGCAGCGTCCAAACGGGCGCGGACTTCTTCCAGAATTTCCTCAACACGAGGGCGCATGATGCCAATCAATTCAGCGCGGCTTGCTGTGCGACGATCATGTTCGTAATCGCCGGTGTCACCACCGATGTCGATCATCTCACGATCATCCATACCAGTGGCATGAACACCGCCATAAAATGTTTTAATCCGCTCCGCGTTCGCGGTCGGCACTTGCAAGCCCAGTGAAATGTCAGACGTAACGTGATCCCCACCCATTCGAACGGAATCCGCAAAAATCATATGTTTTTTGATAAAGATAGAGATGCTGGTCGCCCCGCCCCCCATATCAATGCAGGCCGAACCCAATTCTTGTTCGTCTTCCACCAAAGTGGACACACCGGAGACGTAAGCTGAGGATGCAATGCCTGCCAATTCAAGATCGCAACGTTTAATGCAATGGGCCACGTGGTGAACTGCAGCAGCGTCCACAGTTAGCATGTGCATATCAACTGACAATTCATTGCCCAACTGCCCACGCGGGTCAGAAAGACCTGAACGGTGATCAAGCGCAAAATTCACAGGCTGTGCATGCAAAACTTCGCGACCATCGCCATAGTCAGGCACATCACATTGCGACATCACACGAGCGACATCATCCTCTGTAACAACTTGGCCATCCAATTGAATTTGCGCATCCAAACCGTAGCTGCGTGGCTCTGCCCCTGCAAAACACGCAATCACATGATCAACACGGATGCCCGCCATTTTCTGCGCGGCTTGCAAAGCGGTGCGAATAGCACGTTCAGTTTCTTGCATCGCTGTAATTTCGCCGAAATGAACGCCGCGTGAACGTGTAGTTGCCGCACCGATAACCCGAAAGCCGGATTGACCAGCAAGTGCGCCAATGTCGCCATCATCGCCAACTTTAGCTGAGCCATCAAAACGCAACACAAGTGCCGCAATTTTAGAACTGCCCACATCCAAAATAGCAACAACACCACGTTGCATAGCGATTTTGCGCATGTTGCGCATGTTGCGCTGGCTGTCATAAAGGTCCATCATTACCCTATTGTCCATTTTCCGGAAGCTGCCTGATGCGCCACAATTCTTGTGTAGCTTCATCGTTCAATTTAACTGTTGGGCGCCCGCTCAGGCGCATGTCGATACGGGCTACATCACGACTCAGAACATCCTGTGCACCCTCAAGGGCAATCACATGTTCTAACGCCGTTACTGCACCGGCTGTGGGAAGAAGAATACGTTGGTCACGATCAAGGACGATATCCCAACGGCGCGCCCCTATTCGTACGACACCGCGCAAACGTTTACCCAAAGGCTGCGCCGTACGGATCAATTCCATTACTTCATCCACATGCTCATTCGCCCCCTCGCCGGCAATCAGCGGCAACTCTGCGCGATCGCTGCGAAACGAAACGTGGGCAACATGTGCGCCGTTCGCATCAAGCAACGACAACGATGTATGGCTGCGCCAAACGACGACTGGCACACGTGGCACGACATCAACTTGCAGAACTCCACCGGGGCGAATGCGTAGCGATGCTTCAGCAACGGGTGACAACAACATGACCGTTTCACGCATCTGCTCTAAGTCCAAATCGAATGAGCTGACAGGGAAGTCGATAGGAAGGTTTCTGCGAATATCTTCGGCCAATTCCGTGCCAGCGCCATCAATCGCCAAAAGGCTAACCGTAAACTCTGGGCGTTCTTGGATGCTTGCACGCGTGTTGGCGATCACGTCAGAAATCGCATTTTGGCGCACCGGGTTTGATAGATAGCTAAGGCCAATGCCAAAGGTCAGAACAAAAGGAAGCCCAACGCGCAAACCGAAACGGAAAACAGGTGTCAACATCAAGCGTTGCAAACGCCAAGACCAACGTGATGGAGCCGGATCAAGGCGCGGTGTCTGTGGGGAATGATTTAGCGGTTGCATGAAGCGTCCTCTACCATCCAGCGGCACAACTGGCCGAAAGTAATACCGACGGCTTGCGCCTGCTCTGGCGTCAGCGAGGTTGGGGTCATGCCCGGTTGTGTGTTGGTTTCAAGCAAGATCAAACCATCAACGCCTTTGCTTTCGTCCCAGCGAAAATCAGTGCGACTAATACCATTGCAGCCAAGTGCCGCATGGGCACGCAAAGCGTAGCCTTGGCACAGCTCAAAGATTTCAGACGGAACATCGGCAGGGACAACATGTGTTGAACCGCCCTCTGTGTATTTCGCGTCGTAATCATACCAACCGGTCGTCAGGATGTCCGTCACGGTCAACGCACGGCCATCCATCACGCTAGTTGTCAGTTCACGACCCGGTGCAAAGGCTTCAACCATCACTACATCAGGCATGTCATTGTCCAGCTGGGGTGGACCGTTGTTTTCTTCACCCACCAAATAGACCCCAACGCTGGAGCCCTCATTGTTTGGCTTCACCACGTACGGTGGCTTCATGACGTGTGCCGCGCGCACATCATCTGATTTGGCAATGATGCTTTTGACTATTGGTAAACCTGCAACGGCAAAGACTTCTTTGCTACGTTGTTTGTCCATGGCAAGAGCGGACGCCAAAACACCCGAGTGAGAGTAAGGAATACCAAGCCATTCAAGAATGCCCTGAACGCAGCCATCTTCGCCCCAACGGCCATGCAGGCAATTGAGAACGACATCAGGTTTCAAATCTGTTAAAACGGCAGAAAGATCTGGGCCTGCGTCGACCTCAATCACTTCAAATCCTTCTTCCCGCAACGCGACAGCACATGCTTGTCCACTGGACAGTGACACCTCGCGTTCTGCGGAGGGACCACCCATCAATACTGCAACCGTACGGGGCGTCATGCTCGACTGACCCACCAGAGTGCCTCTTTGTCCTAAACCAATTTTATGGTTCTTATTGTTTTTATTGCCGTTTTTGGCTTCATTCTATTACAGGCGTTTACCCAATTAGGTGGCCTTTGGCTCACCTACCCGCATAATTTCCCATTCTAGCGTGATACCACTGGAATCGTAAACCTTTTTTCGCACTTCTTCGCCTAATCCTTCCAAATCAGCCGCTGTGGCCTCTCCGGTGTTGATCATGAAGTTAGAGTGCATTTCACTCATTTGCGCTCTGCCTCGCTTTGCACCGCGCATTCCTGCGTCATCAATGACCTTCCATGCCTTCAGATCATGGACATCATCCGCCTGCCCGGTGCTGGAGAAACCAACCGGATTGCGAAAGGTGCTGCCCGCACTACGGTCCTTGGTTGGCTG
>JABGTH010000280.1 GCA_018647275.1 Paracoccaceae bacterium | reverse complement strand
CAATCCTGGCAGATAACGACCCCCGCATGGCTGCAACAATAAGCTGCGTAAACCGCATATCATTCTGCTTCAGGCTTGCCTAGCAGCTCGAGCGGTTAGCGTGGCAATAATTAGGGGGTTTATCCTATGTCTATTCGTTCCACTCTGCTCTCCACTCTCTCTGCTGGCGTTTTGTCTGTCGCTGGTTCCGCTGCTTTGGCTGAATGTGCCGCTCCAATTAAAGTTGGTGTTCTGCACTCTTTGTCAGGTTCTATGGCGATTTCCGAAACCACACTAAAAGACGCAATGTTGATGCTGATCGAACAGCAAAACGCTAAAGGCGGTTTGCTTGGCTGTGAATTGGAAGCCGTTGTTGTTGATCCTGCATCCGACTGGCCTTTGTTCGCTGAAAAAGCCCGCGAGCTTTTGACTGTTAACGAAGTAGACGTCATCTTTGGCAACTGGACATCCGTGTCACGTAAATCTGTTTTGCCTGTGATCGAAGAGCTGAACGGCTTGTTGTTCTATCCAGTTCAGTATGAGGGCGAAGAGTCCTCTAAAAACGTATTCTACACGGGTGCTGCGCCAAATCAGCAAGCTATCCCTGCAACTGACTACTTCCTAGAAGAGCTTGGCGTTGAGAAATTCGCATTGCTTGGCACGGATTATGTTTACCCGCGTACAACTAACAATATTCTTGAATCCTACCTCAAGGACAAAGGCATCGCTGCTGAAGACATTTTTGTAAACTACACACCATTTGGCCAGTCCGACTGGGCGACAATTGTTGCTGACGTGGTAGCACTGGGCGAAGATGGCAAGCAGGTTGGCGTGATCTCTACAATCAACGGCGACGCAAACATTGGCTTCTACAAAGAGCTGGCAGCTGCTGGTATCTCTGCGGATGACATTCCAGTTGTTGCATTCTCTGTGGGTGAAGAAGAGTTGTCCGGCTTGGACACATCCAACCTTGTGGGTCACTTGGCGGCTTGGAACTACTTCCAATCTGCAGAATCTGACGCCAACACAGATTTCATTGCAGCATGGAAAGCCTTTGCTGGTGAAGAGCGTGTAACAAACGATCCAATGGAAGCACACTTTATCGGCTTCAACATGTGGGTGAACGCGGCGATTGAAGCGGGCACAACTGATGTGGATGCAGTGCGCACAGCCATGTACGGCCAAGAGTACCCGAACCTAACGGGCGGTACCGCTGTAATGTTGCCAAACCACCACTTGGCAAAACCAGTGTTGATCGGTGAAATCCAAGCGGACGGTCAATTCGACATCATCAGCCAAACTTCTGAAGTTCCAGGTGATGCATGGACTGACTTCTTGCCAGCATCAGTTGTTCTTAAGTCTGATTGGAAAGACTTGGGTTGCGGCATGTACAACGTCGAAACTGAAACATGTGTTCAGCTGACATCTAACTACTAATCACTTCTTACAGGCGCGCGAGGAAACTTGCGCGCCTGTTTTCCTACCTATTGAAAGAATAGATATGCGCTCCGCACTTTTTGCTTTGATCCTCATTGTCTGCGGCGTGCCCGCCGTAACGGCACAAACGCTCCAGCCGATTTTGCAAACATATGCAGGCGAGATCGCGAAACCTTCGCGCAAGTCCGTGGGTGAAACCATCGATGCGATTGCCGCCTCTGGACTTCCCCAAGTCACGGTTTTCTTGGAGCAGTGGTCCGAAAAAAACATCTGGCAGCGCAATGATGGTATCTTCTTTGTTGCTGATGCGGCAGGCGACAGTCTGACCATTACAGACGTCGATACCGAAGCGACAACAACCGCAGCTAAATTTGATTTCAAACAGCTTAAACCCAATGGCGGTGTGCGCCGCTTGATTGGCACAGCTTTGGTTCAATTTCAACTTATGGATCCTGATCTGTCACGGCGAGAGACCGCAGTAGCATCAATCGCACGCCGCCCCGAAGCTGCGCAATTGGCTCCTTTGCTGGCGTCAATTGATGGCGAAGTCGATGCCAATCTAAAAGCACGAAAAAACCAGCTGGCCAACCTTCTATCCGCTAGCTTTGCTAAAAATACCGAAGATCGCATTGCAGCGATCAACAGCCTTTCTACGGATACATCCGTCGAAGCTCGCGCTGTGCTGAACCAGATTTTAACAACAACGACAGGTGTTGCGCTTGCCGCGCCCGAAGGCAACATCGCTGCGACCCTCGACCCGATGCTGGATGCAGAACAATCTTATACAGCCTTGGTAGATGCGAACTTGGCGGCCCCAAAACAAACCGCGGGTGATATCAAGAAAGCGCTTGAAGCAAATATCGTGAATGGGCGCATCGCCGGTTTCCCATTGGGGCAAATGGATGATCCAATGGTCCGTCAGGCGGCCTATACGGCCTTGGCGGACGCGGGGCTTGTGCCTGTTTTGATCACCCAAGAGGTTCGCGATGCGGAGTTATCAAAACATGTTTTTTACCAAGTCTATGATGAGCCAAATGTCGAAGTCACAATAGCAGCAGAAACTGCGCGTAAATCTGCGGACAACCGCGTGGCAACTGCACAGTTTGCAGACCTGACATTGGATGCGCTGTCACTTGCCTCGATCTTCTTTTTGGCGGCAATTGGCCTTGCGATTACGTTTGGTGTCATGGGCGTTATCAATATGGCCCACGGTGAATTTATCATGATGGGGGCCTACACGGGCTATGTCGTGCAATTGTTCATTCCAAACTATACCGTATCGATCTTTGTCGCGCTGACATTGGCCTTTGCGGTCACTTTCATTGCTGGGGTGGTCATGGAACGGTTGGTCATTCGGCGCCTATATCACAGGCCACTCGAAACATTGCTTGCGACCTTTGGGATTTCTATCGCGCTGCAGCAACTGGCAAAGAACGTTTTTGGGACGCAGGCGCGCCCGCTGACCTCACCTGATTGGCTTGCAGGGGCATGGGTCGTGAATGACATTATCCAGATCAGCTATATCCGTATCGCAATCTTCATCTTGGCGTTGCTGTTCTTGGGTCTAATTATTTACATCCTAAAACGGACCCGTCTGGGGCTTGAGGTGCGCGCTGTGACGCAAAACCCTGGCATGGCATCCTCCATGGGGATCAACCCTGACCGGATCAACATGCTGACCTTTGGCCTTGGCTCTGGCATCGCGGGGATCGGGGGGGTCGCCATCGGGCTTTACGCCAAGGTGACGTCCGAAATGGGATCAGACTACATCGTGCAAAGTTTTATGACCGTTGTGGTTGGTGGCGTTGGCAATGTCTGGGGGACGCTTGCTGGGGCTGCTATGATCGGCTTTGGCCAAAAGGGGATTGAGTGGCTCAACCCGTCCAACACGTTGGCCGCGCAGACCTATATGATCCTTTTCGTTATCCTGTTCATCCAATTCAGACCTAAGGGCATTGTCGCCCTCAAAGGTCGCGCGGCGGGAGATTGATTATGGAACGCACCTTTATCGCAAAGAACCCGTCAGTCTTGTGGTTCCTCCTTGGGCTGTCGGTCTTTACCCTCCTTGTTTCGATCTTTAGCGAAGCCGCAGGCTCCGCAGTGATTTCAACATCCTTCCTGAAAACTCTGGGCAAGACGCTGTGCCTATGCCTTGTTGCCATCGCTATGGACGTGGTCTGGGGGTATTGCGGTATCCTTAGCCTTGGCCATTTTGCCTTCTTTGGCATCGGTGGCTACGCCATCGGCATGTGGCTGATGTATGCGCGCACCAAAGACATTGTTGTGGGATCGCTGGAAAACAACATCCTGCCACCTACGCCTGACGAGGTAACAACCGCGATTGGTTCCCAGATTTTTGGCGTAGTGGGCAGTTCAGACTTTCCTTTGATTTGGGCGTTTTCCCATTCGCTTTCATTGCAACTTTTGGCAGTTGTGCTGGTGCCAGGATTATTGGCTTTGGTCTTTGGCTGGTTGGCGTTTCGCAGCCGCGTAACAGGGGTATACCTGTCCATCTTGACCCAAGCGATGACACTCGCGCTGTCGCTCTACTTGTTCCAAAACGATACAGGACTGCGCGGCAACAATGGGTTATCCGGTTTGCAAAAGATTCCGGGTCTCGAGGCCGTATCGCAAGCAACACTATCGCTTTGGTTCTTCTGGGCCTCCGCTTTCGCACTGGGCTTGGGCTATGTCTTCTTTGCTTGGATGTTGGCGGGTAAATTCGGCTCTGTCATTCGTGCAATTCGCGACAACGAAGTGTCGGCTGAAGCGATGGGCAAGAACGTGAGGCGCCGCCACCTGGAAATTTTTGTTATTGGCGGGGCCGTGATGGGTATCGCAGGTGCGATCCTGGAGTTGCCTGGACTGGCCTATACGCGTCACGAGGGGTTCATCATGATGATGGTCCCACT
>JABGTH010000226.1 GCA_018647275.1 Paracoccaceae bacterium | reverse complement strand
TGTTATATTGAAATCATAATTTGTTTGTTCAAAAATATTAACCTCATCCATCATTGATTTTCCGCGCACCGAAGCACTTAATTCATCTACTTCGTCTTTTATGTCATCCTGCGTAAGAAAGTTTTCAAATGGCTGCCGTAAATATACTTGAAACCAAAGGGCTTACAAAATCCTATGGGGGCGTGCACGCCAACAAAGATGTGGATTTTGTCCTGCTTCGCAACAAGATCACAGCCCTGATTGGTCCCAATGGCGCAGGTAAGTCCACCTTTGTCGGCATGGTCAGCGGACGCACATTGCCTACACGCGGCACGGTGCATTTTGAAGGTCAGGACATCAGTGCCCTTCCGGCCCATAAACGGATGCAGCTTGGAATGGCCTATACTTTTCAGATCACGTCGATCTTTCCTGGGCTTTCAGTTGAGGACAATGTGTCCCTTGCCGCAGGCCGCAAACTGGCGCATGACAAGGCAGCCCATGCCGCAAAAACAGTGGCAGTGCTGGAAAAGATCGGCCTGTCTGATCGCAGAGATCAGATCGCCTCGGACCTCAGCTATGGACACCGCAGGGTGTTAGAGATCGCCTTGGGCCTGGCCCAGGACCCCAAATTATTCATTCTGGATGAACCCACGCAAGGCTTGGCCGAGGGGGAGGTCGATGCCTTTGTTGCCCTCATGCGCGGGCTCGCTAAAGATACAACCATCCTGTTGATCGAGCACAATATGCGCGTTGTCGCGGACACCGCTGATCATGTCACCGTTCTGGATCAGGGACGTTTGCTCGCGTCCGGATCTTTCGATGAGGTTCAGGCCAATACCGCCGTACAATCCGCCTATCTCGGGACACCAGCCAATGTTTGAAGCACGCGACATCCATACCGGCTATGGCGAGGTCAAAGTCCTCTTTGGGGTGAACATCGCCGTCAATGCTGGTGAAATCCATTGCGTTATGGGCCGCAACGGTGCGGGTAAAACCACTCTGCTCAAGGCCATCATGGGCCAACTGCCACTGCATCAAGGGCAGATCACGCTTGACGGCGAGGACCTACGCGGACTGCCCGCGTACAAGGTCCCCGGGCGCGGGATCGGCTATATCCCACAAGGGCGGGGGTTGTTTCCCGAACTCACGGTGTCAGAGAACATAGAGATGGGCCTTATGTCCCGTGGAGAAGGTGCCGACACTCGCAATTGGGTGCTAGAGTTGTTTCCAAGGCTACGAGAACGGCTGGATCAGGTTGCAGCAACCCTTTCAGGCGGTGAACAACAAATGTTGGCCACGGCCCGCGCCTTGTGCCTTCGCCCAAAAGTGCTGTTGCTGGATGAGCCAACAGAAGGGCTGCAACCATCGATGATTAACCAAATTCGGAAGGTCGTGGTGCAGATGAAGGCCGAAGGCTATGCCATTATTCTGGTCGAACAGCGGATTGATTCAGTTCTATCCATCGCTGATCGTATTACCTTCGTTGAAAACGGGCGGGATCGTGAAACGATCACGCCGTCTGATGTGGATGGCAACGCCTCGATCCTCAAGAAATATCTGGGTGTATAGACCCCAAAAGACGGAGAGAACATGTCCAACGCTCTTATTATCATTGATGTACAAAACGACTTTTGCCCTGGCGGTGCCTTAGCCGTTCCTGGGGGGGATGAAGTGGTAGATTCTATTAACGCCCTGATCGGAACGGCAGAGATGGTTATCTTGTCTCAGGATTGGCACCCTGAGCATCATACGTCTTTTGCCAATAACCACGCAAACAAATCACCTTTTGATACGATCCAGATGGACTATGGCGCGCAAACGCTCTGGCCCGCCCATTGTGTGCAGGGGTCAGAAGGTGCTGCTTTTCATCCAAAACTACACGCAGATGCCGCAGAGGCTATCATTCGCAAGGGAACCCGCAGTTCTATTGATAGTTATTCCACTTTCTTTGAAAATGACCGGAAAACACCAACGGGGCTTGTCGGGCTGTTGCGTGAGCGTGGCGTGACTCATGTGCGATTGGCAGGGTTGGCATTGGACTTTTGTGTCGCATACTCGGCGATGGACGCGGCGGATCAAGGGTTTTCAGTCACGGTGATTGAGAAAGCTTGCAGAGCAATCGACAACGAAAACTCCTTGGCGCAGGCCATTGAAATGATGCGCGCCAAAGGTGTTATATTGCAATGATAAGGCCCCAAGTGCTGGGCGCGATGGCGCACCGTGCTTCAGGATCAAGGCTTCTTATCGTTGTACAAAGTGACCTTTTACCTTTTGGCGAATTCATTTAAAAAAGCTGTGTTAAACTAAAGTTTGGAACAACGTGCCGCTCAAGAGTGATAGAATGACCAAAAAACTCTATATGCTGGAAGAGCAGGTGGGTTTCATGATGCGCCTTGCTGGCCAACGCCATTCCGGAATTTTCCAGGCCCATGCGCCGCTTGGGCTGACCCCGGCACAGTTCTCGGTGCTGATCAAAGTGCTGGAACTGGGAGAGTGTTCGCAAAATGATCTTGGGCGCAAAACGGCAATGGACGTGGCGACGATCAAGGGCGTTGTCGACAGATTGCGCGCGCGGGATCTGGTATATGTCAAGCCGGACCCTTCTGACAAACGGCGGGCTTTAGTTGTTCCAACCGAAGGAACCAAAGCTATGGCGCAGGATTTAAAAGACGCTGGCCATCAAATCACCAAAGAAACACTTGAGCCACTGAGGGAATTGGAGCGTGAAATGTTTTTGACGCTTTTGGCCAAGATCTCCTAGTCCCTCTTGTTCTTAGGACAAAGAAGTTGACAGCCCATAGTATAATGTTTGTATACTAACAAAAAGACGTGTTGGTTGATAGCGCATCTGTGTCTATGGGACCGCAATTTCAAGGAGAGATCAATGGCTGACGCACCCAAAGATGCACCCGAAGTCGGACGCACTTTGATCCATAATATTGGCCTTTTGTTGACAGGTGATCTGGATCAACCCATTGCCGACAACGATTGCCTGCTGATTGAAGACGGCGTAATTATTGGCCTCGAACAGGGCGATGCCGACCGTGTCATTGATGCGGGCGGCTGCGCGGTTGCCCCGGGCCTGATCGATGGGCATTGCCACCCTGTGTTCGGCGATTGGACACCACGCCAGA
>JABGTH010000267.1 GCA_018647275.1 Paracoccaceae bacterium | reverse complement strand
TTGGTCTGATGCAGGCTGTGAAACGCTTTGATCCGGAAAAGGGTTTTCGTTTGTCCACCTATGCGATGTGGTGGATCCGCGCGAGCATTCAGGAATACATCCTGCGTTCGTGGTCTTTGGTGAAGTTGGGCACAACTTCTGCCCAGAAGAAATTGTTCTTTAACCTGCGCAAAGCCAAGAACCGCATTGGTGCACTCGAAGAAGGTGATCTTCGTCCAGAAAACTTGGCCCGTATTGCAAATGATTTGGGTGTAACGGAAACCGAAGTGGTCAGCATGAATCGCCGCATGAGTGGTGGGGATGCATCATTGAATGCGACCGTTGGCTCTGAGGGCGAGGGGACCATGCAATGGCAAGATTGGCTTGAGGACGAAAGTGCGGACCAAGCTGGCGATTACGAGGCCAATGATGAATTGACCGTGCGCCGCAAAATGTTGACCGAAGCGATGGATGTTTTGAACGACCGTGAAAAAGACATTCTGACCCAACGCCGCCTAAGCGATGAAGCGATCACGTTGGAAGATCTGAGCACACAATACAAAGTGAGCCGTGAGCGTATTCGCCAGATCGAAGTGCGGGCATTTGAAAAGCTTCAGGAGCGCATGCGTGCATTAGCTCAAGAAAAAGGCATGATGGCTACGACTTAAGTCATCTTGGCGATTGTCGAGAATTATTCTAGCCTCGCCCTTATTCGGGCGGGGTTTTTCTATTCATGGATTGGTCTGTCGTTTTTAGGGGTACCGCATGTCACAGATCAAACGGCGCAGCGTTAAAACACAGTTTGGTCTGCTGTGTATTGTGGAGGAAGCGGGAGAGATCACGCGCCTTGATTGGGGCATCTCTGCTGATGATCACAGTAGTGTTCTGCACGCTGCCGAAATCCAGATGTTGGCCTATGCGCGTGGTGAATTAGACACGTTTGATTTGCCAATGAATGTTAAAGGCACTGATTTTCAACGTGATGTGTGTGCTGTGATGTTTGCGATCCCCTTTGGCTACACCCGAACCTACGGTGAAATTGCTAAGAATTTGGGCGTTCCAGCCCAAGCGGTGGGACAAGCCTGTGGTGGAAATCCGATCCCAATTATCATTCCTTGCCACCGCGTGATTGGTGCTAATGGCCTAGCAGGGTTTTCAGGTGAAGGTGGTGTCGAAACCAAGGTTGCACTGCTGCGCCATGAGGGCGCGGCAGGATTATTGATTTAGTGGTTATACTTTGGCTGTGCGCTCTGGGATAGCTTGTTGCGCGACGCCTGCACCCAGCAAATAAACGCTGGTGATCACAAGACCCCAGTGTGCCCAGCTTTCGGCGTGAAAATCGACCCAAGCGGCCCAACCTGCAAAGAACGTCCAAGCTATTGCCACTGGCAACGTTACAACGCGCCAGCGTTCTGTGCGCACTGGGTGAACGAATTTAAGTGGCAGGAACATTGCAACGGCTAAGATGGTTACAAGTGCCAGCGATACCCAAAAATTTGGTTCAAGCGCAAAGATAACTAAGACCAGCATGTTCCAACATCCTGGAAAACCAGAGAATGAATTATCCTTAGTTTTCATACGTGTATCAGCAAAGTACATTGCGGATGTAAACGTAATAAGGATAATCGCAAACCAGCCTGTCCAGCCATCCATAAGCCCAGATTTGAACAATGCAAATGCAGGGATAAAGACATAAGTTAGGTAGTCGATGATCAGATCAAGTAGCACACCATCAAATTCAGCAGCGTTCTTTTTGACATCATAGTGACGTGCCAATGGCCCATCAATTCCGTCAACAAAGAATGCAACAACCAACCAAAGGAACATCAGGTCCCATCTGGCATCGACTGCGGCCAGCATTGCTAGCATTGCGAAAACTGCACCAGTGGCGGTCAGTAGGTGTACGGAGAGGGCGCAAATTTTTGGTGTCATGCCGCTTACATGCCGTAAGGTTGCGAGAAATGCAAAGCGAAACCCGCCAATTGGATTGACGGGTTTCTAAAAGATTATTCAACGATGATGTTCAACTACTGATCTTGGCCCAAGCGAACATTTTCGACTGGGCAGGCCAGATAATCAAATTCTTCATATGCTTCGCGGCAATCATTGCAGAAAGACTGCTTGATTTTCATGATTTTGCCGTTTGGCTGTGGGCCAGCATAGAGCCAATTGTTTGTTTCTGGAATCGAAGCTGCTTACATTTTTTTCATGAAGAAAAGTGGACCGAGGCGCGCCTTTTTCTTTTTGATTGAAGGGCTGATGGATTCTTTGGCCAAAACAGAACTAACTCGCATTTTTACGCCTTCGTCTTTGAATTTTAGATATTGCTCAGCTGCGATATCGTTGGTGACGGTGTTGAGGATGCCTGTCCCATGTGATCCTTGAATCGCCGTGTGCGTGGCTGGTGGGGCCCATGAACGGAAATTCGTGCCGACTGCGTCACCT
>JABGTH010000142.1 GCA_018647275.1 Paracoccaceae bacterium | reverse complement strand
TCATGACGCGGAATTCGCGCAAGCTATCAATCGGAGGGTTGGTAACCTGCGAGAAATTCTGACGAAAGAAGTGGCTCAGCGGACGGTACATGTTCGACAAAACAGCAGACGGCGTATCATCACCCATGGATGCCAAAGTCTCTTTGCCATCTTCAGCCATTGGGACAAGGATCTGCTCCAGCTCTTCAATGGTGTAGCCAGCCGCGATTTGACGACGACGCAATTCCTCGCCAGTGAACAGCGGCTTCTCTTCGACTTGTGACACTTCAGCGTCCAAATCTTTGATCTTGCCAACCCATTCGCCGAACGGACGGGCCGCTGCCATCTCGTCTTTGATTTCTTTGTCGTGGTACAGCTTGCCCTGTTTCATATCGACAGCAAGAAGTTGTCCCGGGCCAAGCGCGCCTTTTTCTTTAACGCGCGCCTCATCAAGTGGAACCATACCTGTTTCAGAACCCGCGATCACAAGGCCATCATTGGTCACGACATAACGCATTGGGCGTAGGCCATTGCGATCAAGACCCGCACAAACCCAGCGACCATCGGTCATAGCCAACGCAGCAGGGCCATCCCATGGCTCCATCACAGAGTTGCAATAGGAATACATGTCGCGCCACGCTTGGGGCAGTTCAATCGCCTGCTTGGACCAGCTTTCTGGAACCAGCATTGTTTTCGCCATTGGGGCATTACGGCCCGCACGTACAAGAACCTCAAACACAGAATCCAGCGCAGCAGAGTCTGAGGAACCAGATGCGACAATTGGTTTGATGTCTTCAGCCATGTCACCAAAAACATCAGAGGCCATACGAATTTCGTGGCTCTTCATCCAGTTCACGTTGCCCTTAAGCGTGTTGATCTCACCGTTGTGAGCCAACATGCGGAATGGCTGTGCCAACCACCATTGTGGGAATGTGTTTGTGGAATAACGCTGGTGATAAATCGCGAATGCAGATTCAAATCGTTCGTCCATCAGGTCTGGATAGAACTCAGCAACCTGTTCGGCCAACATCATGCCTTTGTAGATGATAGAGCGGCAAGATAGCGACGCGATGTACAGCTCACCAATGCCCGCAGCAGTCGCCGCTTTTTCAATGCGACGGCGGATCACATAAAGTTCACGCTCAAATGTATCTTCATCCACGCCTTTAGAGTTTGAGATCAAAATCTGCTCAATCTCAGGACGGGTCGCATTTGCTTTTTCGCCCAAGCACTCAACTGCAACCGGCACGTGGCGCCAGCCGTAGATATAGTAACCCATGCGTAGAACTTCGGTTTCAACAATTGTACGGCAGGTCTCTTGAGCCGCAAAATTTGTACGCGGCAAGAACACCTGACCAACAGCGATCATCTGATCTTTGTTTGGTTTGTGACCTGTGCGTTCGATCTGGTCGTAGAAGAAGGGAACAGGGATTTGAACGTGGATACCCGCGCCATCACCAGTTTTACCATCCGCATCAACCGCACCACGATGCCAGATTGCTTTCAGCGCAGCGATACCGTTTTCAACGACTGAACGTGTAGGTTTCCCATCAATCGAAACAACCAAGCCAACACCGCATGAAGAATGCTCTTCTTCTTCGGAGTACAGACCGTTTTCGGCCATGAACGTGCGCTTTTCTTCCTCGGCGCGAACCCATTCTGCATCATATTTGGTCATATCGTGTCTCCTTCACTTAGCGCGAACAACGCCATTGTCTCTGTGGTGGTCATCTTGCGATGATCCCCTGCCAATGCGTACCCGTCTGGCGCAGCATCAGCGAAAAATTCCAATTTCAACGGGGCATCGCCCGCGTTCTCGAACAGGCCAGCTGACAAGTTGCGCACGCCGTCACCGGTGGTGGCGTACCAAAGTGTCGAACCGCAAACTTCGCAGAAACCACGTTCTGCCCAATCCGAGGATTGGTAAGATTTGGCAGGACCCTCAACTTTGATGTCTGTTGCCGGAAGCGACATGAACATCGAGCTGGTGTGACGACGGCACATATCGCAATGACACGCACGTACGATTGGTTTGGCTACAGTTGCTGTAACTGTCACCGCGCCGCACATGCATTGGCCATCCAATATTTTGCTGTCTTGCGTCACTTGGGTCTGCACCTCTGACCTTAACTGTTTCAACATTTGTCGGCGGGAACGACAAGTTACCTACGCAATACCGACGTTATACCGACATCGATTTCGCCATATTTATTCTGCAGCAACCTGCGCTGGTGCAGCCAAATCAGCCAAGATTGCTTCCGCGCAATCACGGCCATCTTTGATCGCCCAAACCACAAGAGACGCACCGCGAACGATGTCACCAACAGCGTAAACGCCGTCCATGCCCGTTTTACCAGTTGAGTAGTCAGTAAGGATTGTACCCCAACGGCTTACAGGTAGATCTGGTTCATTCCACAGCGCTGGCAAGGCCTCAGGTGAGAAACCCAGTGCCATGATCACGATGTCTGCATCTTCGGCATAATCCGCACCATCGATCACTTCTGGCGCTTGGCGACCGCTGACATCAGGCGCACCTAGGCGCATCTTTTGAACCATGACACCACTAACGTTATCGCCAGAAACGACAAACCCTTTCGGCGCAGATAGCCATTCAAACACTACGCCTTCTTCTTCAGCGTTCTCAACTTCGCGCTGTGAGCCAGGCATGTTTGCGCGGTCACGGCGAT
>JABGTH010000260.1 GCA_018647275.1 Paracoccaceae bacterium | reverse complement strand
TTGGCCGAGCTAATGTCCCTCGTGATCGTTTTGCTATTGTTGGCCTACTTGGTGACGTCAGCCGACTTTGCGGTGTTGTTCATCAACACGATTGCTGCGGGAGGTGACGAAAGCCCGAAAGGTCGCATTCACATTATTACATGGGGTGTCATTCTGACGCTTGTGATTGGTGGATTGCTGTTGGCGGGAGGTCTTGATGCCATCAAAAGTGCGATGATTATTGGCGCGCTATCGTTCCCAGTTGTTATGGCATTGATGGGTGTGTCGCTGCTAAACGCGCTAATCCGCGATGATCAGCGTATAAATAAGAAAATGGCGGTTAATACGCACTGAAACATCACAGCTATATGTGAATACTTTAAGGCTCCGGTGCTTGTGCATCGGAGCTTTTTTCGTATGTTGATTAAGAATAGAGGAGCGCTTGTATGAAACTTGATATCGACTTCGTCCGCAGCCAGTTTCCGGCATTTTCTGAACCATCGCTACAAGGCCAAGCGTTTTTTGAAAACGCGGGTGGATCATACACATGCGGAGCGGTCATTGATCGACTGACACGATTTTACACCCAGCGCAAAGTACAACCCTACGCGGCCTATGAGGCCAGCCGATTGGGTGGTGAAGAAATGGATGAGGCGCGCGTGCGGATGGCCGCGATCCTTGGTGTTGATACTGATGAGCTTAGCTTTGGCCCTTCCACGACCCAAAACACCTATGTTTTAGCCCAAGCGTTTGGTCAGATAATGCAAGTGGGCGAAGCGATCATTGTGACCAATCAGGACCACGAAGCCAACAGTGGCCCATGGCGTCGTTTGGCAGATCGCGGGATTGAGGTACGTGAATGGGAGATCGATCCTGTGACAGGCCTCTTAAACCCAGAGGATTTGGAAGGATTACTAGACGAGAATGTGCGTCTGGTTTGCTTTCCACATTGCTCAAATGTTGTAGGACACATCAATCCAGTAACTAAGATCACGGCATTGGCCCATGCGTCTGGTGCGTTTGTATGTGTGGATGGCGTGAGTTATGCACCGCACGGGTTTGCGGATGTGGGTGAGATGGGGCCAGATATTTACCTGTTTTCAGCCTATAAAACCTATGGGCCGCATCAAGGGTTGATGGTGATTCGCCGTGCGTTGGGCGAATTGCTACCCAACCAAGGGCACTATTTTAATGAGGATACGTTGTACAAGCGGTTCACACCTGCTGGACCAGATCACGCACAGATTGCGGCATGTGCAGGAATGGCTGATTATGTGGATGCGTTGTATGACCACCACTTTGCTAAACCTGCCAAACCAGTGGAACGTGGTGTCGCGGTGCACGACCTGATGCGCAGTCATGAGACCGAGTTGCTGGACCAAGTGCTTTCGGCCGTACGGGGGCGTAATTCCGTTCGTGTTCTTGGCACATTGGACGCACAAACACGTGCACCAACTCTCGCCATGGCATTGAATCGTCCTGCAGAACCTGTCGCAGCCAAGCTTGCAAAATATGGAATTATGACGGGTGGTGGTGATTTTTATGCTGTACGCGCGCTTGAGGCAATGGGCATTGATCCAACAAAAGAGGGGGTCCTACGCGTCAGCTTTACGCATTACACTTCGCAAGGTGAAATTGATCAGCTATTAGAGGGACTTGATCACGTTTTATAGTGATCCGTTTGGCGCGCTTGTGCGTATGTTTTGATTACGGAGGATATATTCGATGAGCAGCCCAACACTAGTCTGGTTCAGACGCGATTTACGTCTTACAGACCACGCGGCCCTAACTGCGGCCTGTGCTAATGGTGGGCCTGTAATCCCTGTTTTCATTTATGACGATAGTATTGCCACCTTGGGTGCTGCGCCAAAGTGGCGTTTGGGGCTGGGTGTTGAAAAGCTGGATGAAAACCTGCGCAAATTGGGTAGTCGATTGCTTTTGCGTAGTGGTCCTGCGGAAATGGTTTTACGTGAGTTGATCCAAGAGACGGGGGCCAAGTCAGTCGTTTGGTCGCGTTTGTATAATCCTCAAGCCACCGAGCGTGACAGTGCGATCAAGAGCGCCTTAAAAGCTGACGGTATCGATGCGCGGTCATTTGGTGGCCATTTGATGTTTGAACCGTGGACGACTGAAACCAAGACTGGTGGGTTTTATAAAGTTTTTACACCGTTTTGGAATAACGTGAAAACGCGCCACGTGGATGCCCCTTTGGCGAAACCAAAAGCGATTGCTGCGCCCGCACGGTGGCCTAACAGTGAAAACATCGTTGATTGGGATATGGGCCGCGCGATGAAACGCGGTGCTGCGATCGTTCGCCCACACATTCGTTTGGGTGAAGATGCGGCTCAAGACCGTTTAGCGGTGTTCGTGGATCAATGGGTCGCAGATTATGTCACCAACCGCGATCTACCTTGGACCGATGGCACATCGAACTTGTCGGAAAACCTTGCGATTGGCGAAATCAGCCCGCACCAATGTTGGCATGCGGGGCAACGCGCGCTGCATGAGGGGAAATCAGGGGCCGAGGTGTTCTTGAAAGAGTTGGTATGGCGCGAATTCGCATATCACCTTATGCACCACACGCCTCGCATTCTAGACAGCAATTGGAAAGAGGGCTGGGATGCGTTCCCTTGGAATACCGAGGACACAGACGAAGTGATGGCGTGGAAACAGGGTCTTACGGGTATTCCGTTTGTGGACGCAGCGATGCGCGAATTATACGTGACGGGGCGGATGCACAATCGTGGCCGTATGATCGTTGCCAGTTATCTGACCAAACATTTGATGACAGATTGGCGTGTTGGCCAAAAGTGGTTTGAGGAATGTCTGATCGATTGGGATCCTGCCAGCAATGCAATGGGCTGGCAGTGGTCTGCGGGATCAGGTCCTGATGCAACGCCGTATTTTCGCGTTTTTAATCCAGTTACCCAGTTGGATAAGTTCGACAAAAATCGAGATTATGTTAACCGTTGGATTGCTGAAGGACGTAGTGCGCCACATCCTGACGCTACGTCTTTTTATGCAGCGGTTCCAAAGTCTTGGAACCTCAATGCAGATACCCCATACCCGCAACCAATCGTGACCCCAGAGCAGGGGCGCAAGCGTGCATTAAGCGCTTATGAAACACGCGGGTTTTAGAGTTTAATCTAAAAGAACACTTGCATACCTAGGGATCGAAACCCTAGCTTTGCTAAAATGCGAACGAGGAATACGCATGATTTTGACGACAACAGACGGCCAAACAGGTCTACCACGATATTTCACGCGGGTCTTTGCGATGGCGCAGGAAATGAACAACGGTCGGGTTGATTTTGTCATGCCAGACGGTCGGACGTTTCGCGCAGATGGCAAACAACCGGGTCACGTGGCCGAGTTGCGCGTTCACAACCCCGATCTATTTGCACGCTTGATCCGTGAGGGTGACCTTGGCTTTTGTGATGCGTATTTAGACAATTGGTGGAGTACACCTGACCTGCAGGCATTTATGGACCTTGTTCACGCGGACAACGAAGACATTTATGATGGTTTCCCGGGTCAAGGTTTGGTGCGGATGTTTGAGAAACTTCGCTTTTGGATGCAGCGCAATCACAAATCTCAGGCGCGTAAGAACATCAGCTATCACTATGACTTGGGTAATGAATTTTATGGTTTGTGGTTGGATGATACCATGACCTATTCATCAGCATTGTTTGAGACAGGCCAAGAAAGCCATGAAGCGGCACAAACAGCCAAATACAAAAGCATGGTCGATCAAATGGGCGTTAAAGAAGGCGATCATGTTCTCGAGATCGGGTGCGGTTGGGGCGGCTTTGCCGAATACGCAGCCAAAGAACGCGGTCTAAAAGTAACGGGCCTCACGATCAGTCAAGAACAGTTCAACTATGCGCAGGAACGTATTGAAAAAGCGGGTATTTCTGATTTAGTTGAGTTCAAGCTGCAAGATTATCGTGATGAAAAAGGGACCTATGACGGGATCGCCAGCATCGAAATGTTTGAGGCGGTTGGCGAAAAATACTGGCCGATCTATTTCGAGACCGTGCGCGAGCGTCTGAAACCGGGTGCCAACGCGACATTGCAGATCATCACGGTGGATGATCGCCGTTGGGACATCTATAAAAACAGTGTCGATTTCATTCAAAAGTACATTTTTCCAGGGGGGATGTTGCCCAGCCCAAAGGCTTTGCGCGAACAAGTTGTAAAGGCTGGTTTGGATGTTGAACGTTCGATCGAGTTTGGCCCAAGCTATAACATTTCATTGCGTCAATGGCATGAAACGTTCAATGATAAATGGGACCAAATTGCAGATATGGGTTTTGATGATCGTTTTCGTCGTATGTGGAACTTTTACCTGACCTCTTGCGCTGCGACCTTCGATAGCGGCAACTGCGATGTCACGCAGATTACGATTAAACGACCCAGTTGATGAGACGTAAATAGAAAAGAGAACATTGTAATGCTCAGCAGCTCAAAGGTATCAGGATCGTTCCGTCTTTGCGCGCTGGCTTATCATCTTTTTGAGTTTACAAAGCCTAAATTTATTAAAGATTTCAACTTTGGCATCGCGTTCACTGATTTATGACTGATTTGTTTGTTTACGGCACATTGCGCCATATTCCGTTGTTGGAAATCGTCTTGGGGCGATCAGCGGCCCAGATTGATATGGTTGCTTGTGATCTGCCAGACCATGCTGCGATGGCTGCTTTGGAGGGGCCGTTCCCGTTGATTAGCCCTAGGGTTGGGCATTCACAGTCAGGTTTGGTTCTAAATAATTTGAGCAGTTTAGACCTAGAGCGCTTGAATTTCTATGAAGGTGGCTTTGATTATTCGCTGCGCCGCGAAACCGTTTCAAATGGGCAGGTGGTCGACGTTTATTTTCCGCCCAAGAATGGCGTCAGCCCCGATGGGCTATGGGGCTTGCAGGCTTGGGAAGACACGTGGGCGGCGATGAGTGTGATTGCTGCGCGTGAAGTTATGTCGTTCTTTGGAGAACGTAGCGCTGCCGATATTGTGCGCATGTTTCCGATGATCCGTTCGCGCGCTGCAGCTAATTTGAATGCGCTTTCCAGTAAACATGGCAACACGACCCTTAAAGGTGAGGTTGAGGTCGTGAAAAAGACCCGTGAATACACGGAGTTTTTCGCGTTGGATGCTTTCGAGTTGAAACATGAACGCTTTGACGGAACCAAAACGTCCACGTTGCAGCGCGCCGTGTTCGTTGGGACGGATGCCGCAATCGTTTTACCTTTTGACGCAAAACGTGATCGTGTGCTGTTGGTAGAACAGATGCGGATGGGGCCACTCGGGCGCGGCGATCCGAACCTTTGGCAATTGGAGCCAATAGCAGGTCGTGTGGACGCGGGTGAAACACCCCAAGCATGCGCCATTCGCGAGGCCGAAGAAGAAGCTGGGCTGAAGATCAACCATTTAGAACAAGTTTGCGAAGCTTATCCATCGCCGGGGTGCTCAACAGAGTTTTTCTATCAATACATTGGGTTGGTTGATTTACCTGATGACATTATTGGAATTTCTGGTCTTGAAACTGAAAATGAAGACATCCGAACCCATCTATTGTCCTTTGAGGCGTTGATGGAGCTGGTTCAAGGCCAGCAGGCCGCAACCGTACCTCTGGTCACTATGGCCTATTGGCTGGCCTTCCATCGTGATCGTTTGCGCGGTTTGACTTGAGATTGCCCACTGCCGAGGGTACAGAAAACCCAAAACGACAACGCAGCGCGGAACGCTGCCCAATCCAAAGCGAGACACCACAATGCGCATCGCAAATAACTTGGCTGAAAGCATCGGCAAAACACCCCTGATCCGTTTGAATAAAGCCAGTGAAGAAACCGGTTGCGAGATCTTGGGCAAAGCTGAATTTATGAATCCGGGCCAGTCGGTCAAGGATCGTGCTGCGCTTTTTATCATCAAGAACGCGATTGCCAGCGGTGCGTTGAAACCGGGCGGTACGATCGTTGAGGGGACTGCGGGTAACACTGGTATTGGCCTTGCGCTTGTTGGTGCGTCGATGGGGTTCAAAACGGTTATCGTTATTCCTGAAACGCAATCAGAAGAGAAAAAAGATATGTTGCGCCTTGCTGGTGCGAAGTTGGTTCAAGTTCCTGCGGCTCCTTACCGTAACCCAAATAACTTTGTCCGGTATTCTGAACGCTTGGCAAATGAGCTTGCTAAGACAGAGCCAAATGGTGCGATCTGGGCCAATCAATTTGACAACATAGCGAACCGTCAAGCCCACGTTGAAACTACGGGCCCTGAGATCTGGGAGCAAACTGACGGTAAGGTGGATGGCTTTATTTGTGCAGTCGGTTCGGGTGGTACGTTG